>JAEWGR010000090.1 GCA_023388195.1 Bacillota bacterium | reverse complement strand
GTACGGAGCTAATTGCAGTGTAGTAAAAATTATAAGATGGAAGCGGGGATTAATTATGGGTGAACTGACTAACCTGCCAAACATTGCAAGCAAAATGGAAGCACAGCTCGCAGATGTTGGAATTACCACTGTGGAGGAACTCAAGCATATTGGCAGCCGGGAGGCGTGGTTGCGCATTCTGTCACGTGACCCATCTGCTTGCCTGAACCGGCTCTGCGGTCTGGAGGGCGCAATCCAGGGAGTCCGGTGGCATTATCTGGATGACAATACCAAGGCTTCCTTAAAGGCTTTTTACCATAAGCATAAAGGGAAATAGCGCACATTAAGCACCTGACCAATGAGAAGGCCCCATACTTTTTGTAAAGGAGAACGTATGCTTAAAGAATTTGAGAAAACTGACATAGATGCAGTTATGAAAATATGGTTAGATACTAATATTACTGCTCATCCTTTTATCCCTGAAAAGTATTGGGTTGATAATTATAATGTGGTAAAAGAACAATACCTGCCTGTGGCGAAAACATTTGTTGATAAAGAAGATGGTATTGTTAAAGGATTTATTAGTATCATTGAAGGCGCTTTTATTGGCGCATTATTTGTTGCGAAAGAATATCAGGGACAAGGGATTGGCTCAAAACTAATCAATCATTGCCAAACGTTATATCCGAAATTAGCATTAGCTGTTTATGTTGACAATATAGGTGCAGTCAACTTTTATAAACGGTGTAGTTTTAAAATACAAATGGAGCAAGCTAATGAGGATTCAGGATTTAGAGAATATATAATGTTCTGGAATAAATAATTATATTTGCAGATCTATACCCAGACCCGCTCCCCGCGGAAGGCCTGCTTTAAATACTTTGCTGACTGCTATTCCTGTTTCCCCATTCCCTTTTCAAAATCGCATATTCAAACGTATTTTCGTACTTGGGTGTCCCATCCGGGTTTTGAATGAAGGATATAAACTCTATAAAGAAGGCTTCTTTACGCATGCCGAGACGTTCGCAGAGCTTTTGTGAACGAACATTATAATCTTCCACGTAAGCATATATCCGTCTGGCATTTTTATCATTAAACAGAAAATCCAGAAACGCTCGCGCAGCTTCGCTGGCATATCCTTTTCCTTCGTATTTTTCGTTAAATTGCCAACCAACGCTATAAGTATCAGGTTCATCTTTAACTGTGAATAAATTGCCAATCACTGTATCAGTTTCCTTTAAACAGACGGCGAACTGTGATTCATCTTTACTTCTTTTCTTAACATCGGCAATGGCATCTTCGAATGTATTGAGCTTTTCATTAAGAAAGCAATTTACACGTGGGTGAGAGAGATAATCCCATAATCCCGCTGCATCAGTTTCTTTAAAATTTCTTATAACTAATCTTTCTGTTTCCATTCTCATCCAAGGACACCGCCTTTATTAAATTCATACTTCAGGATAAGTTTTGCTAAACTCTATTGTACCACACGCAGGGGACATCTTTGTCACCACAAGCGTGTTCAAATAAGGCAATAAATAACGGAAAAGAAAATATTTCCTGTGACAAGCAGCAGTAATAAAGGGAGAAGAATGAAATGGATGATCAAAAATACTTATGGGACTCGCAACAAAAGCTATTAAGAAGTATGCTGTCAGAACCAGATCATTTTGATGAAGCTATTAAATTGTGCTTAGATCAACATGCAATGGTTCACTTGTCCGAAATGTCACAAATAAAGGCTGTAACTTTTGAGGATGAGTTATGGAAAGATCTTGATGAAACGGCATTTTGCACTATGCCTACGGGAAAAGACGAAACTATTGCGTGGAGTTTGTGGCATATAACAAGAATAGAGGATATAACAATGAATATATTGGTGGCTGATGAAAACCAGGTTATCAATAGAGAGCAGTGGCTGGAGAGAATGAATGCAAAAGTATGTGATACTGGCAACTCTATGACGGACGAAGAAATCCTTGCCTTAAGTGTAAGAATCAATAGGCAAGAATTACGTAAATATAGAATAGCTGTGGGTAGAAAAAGTCGTGAAATTATCCAGAGTTTGCAGCCTGCGGATTTGAAAAGAAAAATTGAACCTGCCAGGTTGCAACGTGTTTTAGATGAAAGGGGTGTTTTGCCTGTTGATGGGGCACGTTGGTTAGTTGATTTTTGGGGCAGAAAAAATGTTGCCGGAATTTTATTAATGCCATTAACTCGTCATCAAAAGGTACATATTAATGAGTCAACTCGTCTTAAAAAGAAGTGCCAAAGGGGGCGTTGTGATGGAACCGGCTCTTACTAAAGATATAAAAGACTATGCTGTGCAATTAGGTGCAGATCTGGTTGGTATTGCCGACTTAGAGCGAGTAAAGGGAATAGACACTATCCCAGAAAATTTGCTTAATCCTTTTACACGGGCTGTTGTTATTGGCATTCAAATGTCGTCAGAAATTTTTGAGCATATTCAAGATGAGCCAACTCTTCTTTATGCCCATCAATATGTTGCCGTTAACCAGTTACTCGATCATATAAACTTACTTATACAGAGTAAGTTTATAAAAATGGGTTATAAGGTCCTTGCGATTCCCGCCTCACAAACTGTGGATAAAGAAAAGTGGATGGGGCATATATCTACAAAGGCTGTCGCCAAAGCCGCAGGACTAGGATGGCAAGGCAAGAGCCTGCTTTTGGTTACTCCCCAATTTGGGCCTCGTATTCGCATCGCTTGCCTGCTGACTAATGCACCGCTCATTGCAGACCAGCCTCTTGCTAATCGCTGTGGCAATTGCACGAAATGCAGGGACGCTTGTCCAGCAAAAGCTATACACGGGATATCGTGGGAGGACCATCCGAATTCCTGCGAAGAAGCCGTTGATTTGGGGAAATGTATTAGTCGCTTAGAAGGTGTTGCGCAAAAGCAAGGGCGGCACGATCGTATCTGCGGAGTTTGCATAAAAGCTTGCCCATGGGGAAAACCAAGAAATATCCACCAAAATCATTCCAATCAGGACTAACAACAAAAATGCAAGTAGGTACCTGTTGTTGACACTTATGGTGCATGTTCATAAAGGCAGCAAATTAAAGGAGAAATAAGTGAGTTGCCGAATTAGAGCCTTAGCTATATCAATAATGTAGCTAAGGCTCTAGTCATAATACAGAATGGGTTCTTAAGTGAGTGTCAAATATTTTATGGGGGACATAATATGGTCACCAAACAGACCTCTGCTGGTAACCAGCAAATAATGTGTGATAATAACATGGTAGCTGATATTATCGGAAAGAATATTTATGATTTCTTATCGCCTGAACAGATCAGCAGAATACCTGTGATAAATAGTACCGATAATATTGTTTTGATTCCTGCAATAACTCAAGAAAACACTGACTTGTACTATATTTTAGAAGGGACAGCAGAGGTCTTTTCACAGTCTTATCATGGCCGTCGTTTTCTTATTGATACACTGGGAGCTAATGATTTTATAGGTAAATTTTCGCAAATGAACAAACAAAATTTTTACTGTGAAATTAAAACCTACACTCCCTGTACAATGCTAAAACTTACTGAGATAAAAAATGAACTTTTCAATGATGAGCGATTTCTCCTGTTTTTTTATATTAAGACGACGAATCGAATTTATGAAATGTATAAATTATCAATGGCACGAACGCTTTTTACTTATGAAGAGCTGCTAGCCTACCATCTGTTGGAAAGAATGAATGAAGACGGATTAGTTAGTGATAAGGACATAAGAATTTGTTTAAAGACCAACATCAGCGAGCGACAGTACTATTATATTATGAAAAAGTTTAGAAATGAGCGTATCATTTGTAATGACAAAAAAGGTATATACATCCTTGATATAGCTAACTTAAAGGCTATCGCAACTAACGTCATAGAATTTATGATGAATAATATTTAGGGCACTTAGCTATGAATGCATTTGGGTGAGCAATTTATGCTGACAGGAACAAAAAAATCGTAATGAGCTGGATGCACACAAGCGTCCAGTTTTTTACGTCACTATGCCGCCGCCAGCAATAAAGCGCGTAATTCCCTGATGCGAGGCCGGCTGGTAGCTTTATCGTCCATCAAGAGATACTGTATGCCTGCAATTTGCAGTAACAGGTAAGGCGCGTTTTCTTTACAATATGAATAAAACCTATATATTCATGCATGCTTCCCTGGCCTTTACGATAACCGTACAAGCCGGATTTTAATTTTTTTTGCAACAGGAGGTGAGTGTAATACACTTGGAAGAGATGGGTGACCTGGTTGGGCAGGTTTTTAATATTCAGCGCTATTCTACCCATGATGGGCCTGGCATACGCACCACGGTGTTTTTGAAGGGCTGCCCCTTGCGCTGCTTTTGGTGTCAGAATCCCGAATCCCAGAGCAAACAGCCGGTGCTTATGTACAAAAAGCATAGCTGTACATTGTGCGGCCGGTGCATCAAGGCGTGTTCACATGGGGTTATCCGTAGCGTTGATGATGAGCTGATCAACGACCGCGCACGCTGCACGGCCTGCGGCACTTGCATATCTGCCTGTTTGGCGCAGGCGCGAAGCATCGAAGGCAAGACTATGACCGTTAGCCAGGTAATGACCGAGGTCAAGAAAGACTTCCTTATCTATCTGAATTCGGGTGGTGGCATGACCTTGTCGGGCGGTGACTGTGAAATGCAGCCGGAGTTTGCCGCTGCGCTGCTGGCAACCGCTCAGAAGCAGGGCATCCATACCGCCGTGGAGATTACAGGGGCGTTCCCCTGGGAAACCGTCAAGCAAGTTGTCAATTACGCCGATGTCGTTCTTTACGACCTCAAGTGTATGGACGAAACCCGGCATCAAGAGGGTACCGGGATATCTAATACGCGCATCCTGGAAAATGCAAAGAAGCTGGTCAGGGAAAAGAAAGAAATTTATTTCCGGATGCCGCTTATCCCGGGTTTCAATGATAGCCGGGAGGCTGTTAAGGCTGTTGCGCGGTTCGTGCGGGATGACTTGGGGTTGAGTCCGGCCGACTATCTGGAACTGCTGGCCTATAATAACCTAGGTGAAAACAAATATACGTGTATTGATTACGCGGGGGTGCATCCCCAATATCGGCGCCAATCGGAAGAATATATTGAGGAACTTAACGCGCTTTGCGCATCAATCTGAATAGTTGCCAGGAGGCGGGCTGGGCACGGTATCCCGAAAGGCTGATCGGGCGCACACGCAGCGCCGGTTGAGGATATGCAAAAACACGAGGGGAAACAAAATGAAGGATATACGGCACTTGAATGTGGCTTTAATCAAAACAAATTTAACTGAGGTGAATATGGACGTGAAAAAAGCAAAATTAGATTACAATACCTATTCGGACACGTCGCGTGGGAAGGTTCTCTGGGAGCGGTTGAATCCCCTGCGCTATACACAGACCATGTCAATGGCGCGCGCTCAGCTGCTGACCGATGCTTATACGGAATTCGAAGGTTATTCGCTTTACCGCAAACGTGGTCTGGCTATTGCCAAGATTCTTAAAGAGTTTCCGATTTACATTGATGACGATCAACTGCTGGTAGGTGACTTCGGCGCCAAACCGATGTCTCCCGAGTGGTTTCCCGATCTGGCCGGCGCATGGGTGGGCGAATACGTTGACAAGTACGGTTATAAAGGCAACGGCAAGTTCTTCGCCTTTGCGGACGAAGCGCAGGCACAGCAGGGTAAGGCCATTTCCCATTATTGGCGCAATATTGGCGGCAAGGAGATGTGGCTCAAGTACCTGGGTCCCGAAGAAGCTGAATTTGAGGACAAAATCGGCGAGGCAAAAGCCTGGATTATAAACACTGTTTCTGAGATGTTTGCCGAGAAGGCTTGGAACGTGCCTGATATCAGCCGCCTCATAACCAAGGGTATCCGCGGCCTGGTCGCTGATATCGACGCCCAGCTGCAAGCCCTGCAGATTCTCGACGATGATGAATATCGTGCCCATGAATTCCTGCTCGGACTCAAGACCATGCTGCTGGCAGGAATCGACTACGCCCATCGCTATGCCGAACTCGCCCGCCAAAAAGCTGCTGTTGAGAAAGACCCGAAACGAAAGGCTGAGTTGGCAGAGATAGCTCGTGTTTGCGACCGTGTTCCGGAACACCCGGCGCAAACGTTCCAGGAGGCGCTGCAGTCTTTTTATTTCGGTATCCTCCTGGTTTTCTTTGACACCCGCACCTTTGGCATGGGGTATGGTCGTGTTGACCAGATCATGTACCCGCAGTATAAGGCAGACATTGAGTCTGGCTACATCGACAATGAGTATGTCACCCAACTGCTGGAGTGCTTCCGTATCAAGGTCATGGGCAAGCGTCAGTTCTGGCCGGAGGTTATGGTGCCGAATTTGAGCGCCGAATCCCACTTCCACAACTGTGTCATCGGCGGCGTGGATCCCAAGACCGGAAAAGACGCTACCAACGAATTGTCTTTCCTGTGGCTTGACGCGGCTGCTCGTGTAAAGACTACGCATCCGACCATCTCTGTGCGCTGGCATAGCCGCATTGATCCGAAATTCATGGACCGTTGTCTCGAAGTCGTGGCACTGGGCATGGGCTTTCCCGCGTTTTTCGGTGACGACTCCAGTATCCAGTATTTGCTCAACCGTGGCTATACCCTGGAGGAAGCGCGTAATTATGCCATCGGTGGCTGCGTACTCCATCAGGTGCCTGGTAAAAATGGCCCGATCTGGCCGTTGGTTATGAATTACGGCAAGCTCTTCGAACTGACTATCAACAACGGCTTTGATACGCGCTTGCAAGAACAACTGGGTCCTCAGACCGGTGACTTCACCCAAATGAAAACTTACGATGATTTCCTCGAAGCCTATAAGGAGCAATGCACATATTGGGCGAACGTTGGGGCCAGAAGTGGCCGCGCCTGCCGTATCCAGCATATAGAGTCTTTCCCTGACATTATGATGTCAGCCTTTACCGACGACTGCATCAAGCGCGGTAAGGTCACCAGCCTAGGCGGCGCACAACATGCGGATAGTACTCAGTATATCTTGCCAGTAGGTGTTCAGGATTTGGGCAACGCGCTGTATGTGCTTAAATACGGCATCTTTGTCGACAACCCGCTCTGCAGCCAAGAGGAAATGCGGAAAGCTTTGTCTGCGAACTGGGAAGGGTACGAAGAACTGCGTGCCAAAGTGCTGGCTATGCCGAAGTATGGCAATGACATCCTAGAGGTAGATGAGCTGGTTGACTTCGGTTATCGTTTCCTTATAGATATTTGGCATAAAATCCCTGCTTGCTACGGTGCTCATTATGAGGTTGCCCCGCACTCTATCGGCTTTCACGCTGGTACCGGTGCCAAGACCGGTGCACTACCCTGTGGCCGTATGGCTTGGACTGCCATGGCTGATGGCGCCGTGTCCCCCACGCAGGGAACCGACACTATGGGCCCGACAGCCTGCATTAACTCGGCAGGGCGTATTGATCAGACCGAAATCTACGGTGTTTTGTTCAACATGCGGTTTACCCCGGCGGCCTTGAAGACTGTCAAGGAACGCGCCAACCTGGGGGCGATGATCAAGACATATTTTAATGATTACAAGGGCAAACATATCCAGTTCAATGTCATCAGCCGTGAGGACATGCTTGCTGCGAAGAAGGAACCCGAGAAACACAGGGATCTTATCGTACGGGTTGCCGGCTACAGTGCTTACTGGACCGATTTGACCGATACCATCCACGACGAGCTAATTGCCCGTTCGGAAAACGAGCTTTAAGAAGTAAGTGCCATTTGCCTAACCGCAGTTAGATACTGAAAGCACTCGCTCCATTGACTGGTGGAGCGAGTGCTTTTTATTATTGCATATCCTCTAATCCAAGTTGGTAGACCAGGTAACGGCAAGGAGCCTCAGCACGTGCCATAAGGGAATAGATTAAAACAGTATCCTAATTGATACTATCATACTAAATAGTGCGTACTTGTTACAAATGATCTTATTGGCTAAAATTACAATAGGGAAGTTCCCAGCAAAATAGTGGTGTTCTATAATTTATATTAAAGTTAGGAAAGAGGGGACATTATGAAAGTATTATTGGTAAATGGAAGCCCAAATGTTGCAGGATGCACGTATACAGCATTACAGGAGGTAGCCGGCCAATTAGCTAAGAGCGGAATTGAGACAGAAATATTTCACATTGGGAAAAAACCGGTGCAAGGCTGTATTGACTGTGGAAAATGCAGGGAGTTAGGCAGATGTGTCTTTCAAGATGACCTATATAATGAATTATTGGCATGTATAAAAGAGGCAGATGGAATTGTAATTGGTTCACCAGTGTATTGTGCAGGACCCAATGGTGCTCTTTGCGCAATACTTGACCGCCTAATTTATTCAGCAGGAGCTTATCTGACCAATAAACCGTCAGCGGCGGTGGTAAGCTGCAGAAGAGGCGGGGCAAGTTCTACTTTTGACAGGCTAAATAAATATTTTACGGTTAATCAAATGCCGGTGGTAACTTCACAGTATTGGAATTCCGTACATGGATTTACACCGGAAGATGTAAAAAAAGACTTAGAAGGACTCCAAACAATGAGAACATTAGGCAATAATATGGCTTGGATGTTGAAGACAATTGCAGATTCCCAATATCCTCTTCCCACAAGAGAAGAATGGATACCAACGCATTTTATTAAATAAATAGGCCAGAAACCTGAAAATTAGGAATGAGCATTTTCCACCTCGCATTTACCATAAGAACAGTGAACAATGTTGCCGCATGTTGTTTGCACTAACCATTCCGAGTGTGGGAAATGCTCAATGCTGCGCTTTACCAATTCCCCTGTTTTGAAATTCTGGTAGATCAACAGATCATCAATACTAACCATAAGGTTAGTACTTTTTTTTAAGTAGTGGCTGGCGGTTGATACTTATGGTAAATATGTATACAGGGTCTCACTCTATGCTTAATCGAGCCAGGACAAACAATTCCTAGCCGTTAAATAGTAAGTCCCATTTTTTCAGCAAGAGCAAGGCAATCTGTAGATAATATATCCCCTTTATTAAGAACACCAGGAACAATCATATGACCTCTATCTGTCCAGTGTAGATATCTGGCTATCGATTTATATGAGCTAATAATGCCCTCGTAATGAGTTTGATCTTTCGTCGCTCCACAGACCATAAGCATACTCTCTTTTATTTTTAATTCTTTTTTTCCAATGTAAAATGAACGGATTTTATCTATAGCTGCCTTAAGCTGAGTGGAAAAGGTAAACCAAGAGAGCGGCGTTACCAAAACAATCATTTCTGCTTTTTCAAAAAGAAAAGCAATATCGTTAAAATCATCATCAAACGAACAGGGCTTCCCTTTACTGTAGCATGTATCGCAGCCCCTGCAACCCATAATGTTTTTTCGGCCAACAGCACAATTCAGTACATCATGTCCAGCCTGTTTTGCACCTTTTATAAACGCATCAGCCAGTAAATCACTATTACCATTGATTCTTGGACTACCAGTTAATACCAATATGCTTTTTCCCATAGTTCATCATTCCTTTTCTTACCATATTATTGACAACAATATAAGTATAATTTATAATCCCTTATTAATGAAGTACGTACATTATGGTTATGTACTAACCCGAAGGGAAGTGTAAAATGACTATTGAAAATGCTAGTCCAACTGTTGTAAATATAAAAGACACTAATTGCGGATACACACTATCACTCATTAACGGTAAATATAAAATAATTATCCTGTACTCTTTTCTTGAATATAAACCAATCGTGAGGTTTAATGAGCTTCAACGTTATATTGATACAATCTCTTTCAAGACTTTGAGTGTGACACTTCAAGAAATGGAAAAAGATAAGCTAATTATACGTGAAGAATTTCCTCAGATTCCTCCAAAGGTTGAATATCGTTTATCGGAGCGTGGGAAATCACTCATTGCCGTCTTAGATATGATGTGTGTATGGGGCCACAGAAATCGTTTGTAGGAAGGTCAATCTTCGAGGGCGAACGCTGAAGGAATAGTATCCTTTTTAGTTGGAAAACTATTTTTTGAGCGGTTTTAACCGATTGGATATAATTGGAGGTTGATGTTCATGGCTGATAGGAAAAATGATTTGTCAAAGTTGCCGATGATGGCATTGCAGGATATACCACAGCCAAATGCCGATGCCAAACAAATCGTCGCACTGGTAAAGGACGACGGGCTGGTTACTGGTTATCAATTGGCGGATGGTCGCGTCTTGAGTAAAGAAGAGGGGGTTGAATTAGCTAAGCAGGGAGGTATTCAAGGAGTCGGTGTTGCTGTAAGAAACGGGACTGAGTATCTAAAATCTCTGCCAGATGAAAGTGAAAGTAATAATTTAGATAATTTGCCAACTGTAACCCAGTAACGCAAAGATACTGAAAGCACTCGCTCCATTGACCTGTGGAGCGAGTGCTTTTCATCAATAGAAAAAGAAAGCAAATAAAGGAGATACTTTGGAAAAACGTATTGTTAAAAGTAATAGGGTTACTATTAGCTAGAACCACTGGCACCAAAACCAGTGGTTCTAGCTTTGCATATAGCGCTTAGGAGTGATGCCGAATTTACGTTGGAAGGCTTTATGAAAATGACTTTGGTCAAAAAAACCTGTTTCCGTCGCTACGTCTGCGATTCTTTTTCCGCGAGAGAGCATTTCGGCAGCTCTTATCAGGCGTATGTCTAATTGATAGACGTGTGGCGGGACGCCGACTTCTTTCTCAAAAACCCGGCAGAGGTGGAATGGGCTAAGCGCGGCTATGGCAGAGAGTTTTTCAATGGACACATTTTCAGCAAAGCATGCCTGCAAATATTCCCGTACTCGCCGGATAGGGGCAGTTTCTCCGCCTGGCTGGGGTGCATTAATTCTTGTGGTTGCATGGTGCGTATATAAGTGGGAAAGAACGTCAAGTAACCTATATTCATTGTCCAGGGTAAATGACTGTTGGGATGCGGTATCATGAAATAGCTGGATTTTTTGGTATAATTCCCGGTCCTTCAAAAGTGGTTTGGCAAAATAAAAAGAATCGGGGCAGCGGTTTTGAAGATCGCTTATCAAAGAGCACAAAAGCGTTGGAACAAACCGCAGCGACCGGCAAGAATAGGTATAGCCTTGGGGTACGCTGCCACTGTGCACTTCACCATAGTTGCTGATAAAAATATCTCCAGGGGTTAAATAGTCCCTTCCTTTTTTAGTTTCACAGATGCGAACACCCGCATCAAGGATGGTTAAGCAAAATAATTCATGGACATGACGGGAAACAAACCGTGTAACTGACAGACCTCGAAATAGCTCTAAGCCGGCGATGTTGTCCACTTTGGAATATTTGACTATATTATTGGCTGTATTACCAATGTTTTGATTTTCCATTACAGCACCTGCTTCAATTTGCGCAAAAAATTACAATAAAATCCGGTGATAAGGGTTCATAATAGGTGATGTCCTTGCTTACCAAGCAAGAACCTATTTACATTATAATACTGGTGGGGAAAATATTAAACTTGTTTAATGAGTGTAAGAAGGAAGTGAAAACATGCAGGTATCGCAGGTGCAAGACAGCGGGAAGAGAGCCGTTGTGCAGGGAGAAGGGTTCGCCATAGTAGCTGCTTTACTATGGGGAATCAACTATCCGCTAGTGAAGTTAGTTCTCGGATTCGTTCCAGAAAATGATTTTCTGATTATCCGGTTTTCTTTGGCCACTATCTTATTTGTAGTCTATCTGATAATCAGTGGCGAAACATTTCGAATCGCCAGGAAAGATTTTTCCAGAGTGTTGATGTTAGGTATATTAGGTGTTGGGGTTTATAACATAATTTGGACATCTGGAATACATAGAACGACAGCGGCAAATGCGGCAATAATGATTTCCGCATCCCCTATTTTTACGGGAATTTATTCGCTGTTAACCGGTGACGAAAAAATAAGCTTGAGTAAATGGTTAGGTACGATTATGGCATTTGCCGGCATATGCGCCATCATTTACTGGACCCCAGGTTCCGAAATTAGTTTAGAATCAAGAGTATTTGCCGGTAATATTCTCGTTTTGCTAGGTTCGCTGCTTTTCTCGATGTACGCAGTTTTAGCCAAGCCTTTGCTCAAACACTACTCGCCGGTCAAACTAACCACTTTGGCAATGGTCTTGGGGCTGCCTGTTATTCTAATATATAGCTTGAGCGAACCTCATACGGTTACGCTTTCGTATGGCCTTATGATTTGGTCGGGATTTGCATATATCATCGTGTTGGGAACAATGATTGCGTTCATTTTTTGGTACAAAGGGGTGCAACAGACTAGTCCTTTTAAGACAGTCATCTTCCACTATATAGTTCCCGTAGTCAGCATGATTACAGGTTCAATTTTTCTGGGGGAACCTATCAACATCGAGAGAGTTCTTGGGGGAATCCTGGTGTTTGCCGGTTTATTGGCGGTAAAATGGGACAGAGCGGTTATAGAGAAAAAAGCTAATCTTAAACAATGAGTGGGCCGAAGACCGTTTATATTAGCTTATCATTTCTGGGTGAGTCTGACATTGATTGGGGACTTTACTCCTACAGCTTGCCGAAGCGGTAGCGGCGTATCGGCGAGTTCTCTTCCATGTGCGTATATATCTTCTTGACAGGAAAAATTTTCAATGATAATATATACCCATATTGTATATATCGTATCGATATATACAATATGGGTATATAGCTATTTGGGGGACTAATGATGCTTGAACATGTTATTAAAGGCCTTTTACTGCAAAAAGATATGAGTGGCTATGATATTAAGCAAAATATTAACGATGTTAAATTTTTCAAAGCCAGTTACGGGAGTATTTATCCTTGTTTAAAAAAAATGGAAATAGAAGGATTAATTACAGTCAGAGAAATTATCGAAGGAGGAAGATATAAAAAAATATACAGTCTTAGCCCTGATGGTAAAGATCAATTTTTTGACTGGCTGCATACGCCTTGCGATGTTATGAAATCGGACAGTGAGCACTTAGTAAAACTATTTTTCTATCAGGATCTTCCCAATGAGAAAGCGAAAGAGTTGATTGCGGTATTTCTCAAAAAACTGGACCAGCTAATTCATCGCTTAGAGTTAACTGAATCAGTTTTAAGCAAAAATCTGAATACCTATCAAAATGCAACATTTACGTTTGGCATTGATTATTATCGATTTATAAAAAACTGGTATACAAAGTTTTTGGAGACTCTTAAGTAAAAGAAATAATTGGTGAGAGTTGAGTCTATAATTTTGTTAATTATGGGGTCGCAAAGATTAACTAATTTATAAGAGAAAGGGTGATTGATAATGGATAAACAGGAACTGACGAAAAAAATAAAAATGAAAGCGTTGGAGCTAGGATTCTCCAAAGTTGGCACCACTAATGCCAATGATTTTGTTGAGTACGAACAGGAACTGAATTCCCGTCCCGACTACACTCCCTGGATTAACACTCCGGAAACAGGCTATTTAATTGATGGATGCCGTCCCCAAACATTCTATCCGGAAGGGAAATCTATCATTTGCACTGTCTACGGTTTTAGCGATACTCTATTCCCCGAAGAACTGACGCCCTATGTGGGGCGGGCCTACTTAAACCGCTCCTATCGAGCTCTAGCAGAGTCCTCCTATGGTTTGCGCGTGAATGCTTTTAAGGATTTTATCAAATCTTTAGGCATCTCCATGTATGAGGGAGATATCATTGTTCCTGAACGCATGGCATGTGCGCGAGCCGGAGTTATTACCTACGGTAAGAATAACTTCGCTTACACCGAGGAAAATGGCTCCTTCATCAGTTTGTATACATTCGTAGTCGATATAGAACTCGAATACGATGACCCTACAATAATTTGCAAATGTCCGCCAGACTGCCAGCAATGTATAAAGGCCTGTCCTACTCACGCAATCGCCCAGGCAAGAAGACTGCTGCCGCTAAATTGCGTCCTGCTGAATAACATAAGTAACATGGTGATCCCTAACGAATTACGTGAAGGCATTGGTACAAGGATCCATGGGTGCGATGCTTGCCAGCTCGCTTGCCCTCGCAATAAGGAAGTACTGGCAAATGCATCGAGAAAAGATTTATTCCTGGAAGAATTGAAAAAAGACTTCGATTTAGAGCGGATTTTGCTCCTGGATGACAAGTATTATCAGGATGTAGTCTATCCCATCATGTATCTCCTCAGGGATTTGGATCTGTTCCGGCGAAACGCAGCTATTGCTCTTGGTAATACAGGTGACCAGTCGCATATCCCAGCACTAAAAAAGGCACTGGAGAATCCAAACCCCCTAGTTCGGGACGCTGCACAATGGGCGATTGGGAAACTGAGTGTGAATGAATCTCAACCGATTTAATGCCATGAGTGATGCGACTCTTGAGAAATAATAATAGAGAATATAGATGCAATTCGAAATGTAGATATAGAATGGTTAAAATCGATTATGGTAAAGCTTAAACTATCTGATTTGAGTAAAAATGGTGAATTTATTCTTAGCGTCATTTTTAAAGATAAACCTCTGTCAATTGATTTGACAGAGGTTTATCTTTTTTGCCTGAGATGATTATCCAAATAATATAAAGAATCAGCAGCAGCTATGTGTATTGGTACAATCAAAAATATAAGAGATGTGCATTTATTTCAAGAACAATATAAAATTGAAGTAGTAGAAACAGAAGCGTATTTTCTTTTGTCTTTGCGCTATATCCATCAGAATCCATTAAAAGCAGGAGTAAAACCGGCTCAAAATGAACCGGTTTTTTACTTAAAGCGGTGTTTATATGAATAGAAATAAGGAACGAAACCCTAAAATGACGAACTTGTCCGGGCGTTAAGGCTATCTGTCGCCGCTAGGTTTTGTAAAATCTTACGGGAAATATCAGGGTAAATATCAATGAATCTTTTAAAATATTGGAAAGACAAAACAAGGATTTCAACATCGGTGTTTGCTGAAATATTTGATGTATGCTTAGTACGATTAACTAAACCGACTTCGCCAAAAGACTGTCCCGGTAATATGTATTTATCATCCGAAGTTTCCAGTCTGCCGGCAAGTAAAATATTTAGCTCATTGCCAGAATCGCCGCAGGTTATTATCGGCTCACCGGAGTGGCATGTAAGAATTGCACCGCAACTGTGGACGAATTTCTTGGCTGCCGATTCAGGAAGTCCGTGGAGCACCGGAATTGCCTTATGAGGAGAATTTTGTAGGCATTTGCGCAGGTAAGCCCAATAAGTATCTTCCGTGACCGTACGGTTGCTGATTACTGTTGCAGCTTCGGGGAATTCCCGGTAGAACCATTTGCGGGTTTGATCGTTTGGTACGGTTCTGTTATAGGCCACACTAAATATAGGCGAGTTTACGGTTTGCAAATAGGCGATATCATCTACTAATAAGACAAGTGGTACTTGCAGGCCATAAGCTGGGTCGGCCCAATTGCGTGTGTAACGTCGATAGCCATAGCGTTCATGAAAGGGGAGCAAATAAGAATTGCAGTTGAGAAAACCATAGTGTATTTTATGTTCGCAATATAGTTCATAAATTGTGGTTGCCAGCAGAAAATGAGCAGCGGAATGGCGAAAATCGGGAGATATCATACCTTTTGAAGCATATCCAAATAGATTGTCTACGCCAGCATTAAAGGCTTGAAACCTGCCCAGCGAGAAACTTTGCGCTAAATTTTGTGGGAAATCTTGTACTCGTCCGATATTTACTCTCACAGTACCAATAAGATTTCTTCCAGTCTTTACATTTAACAGCAATCCGAATTCATCCAATTCATCACATATCATTTCTTTACGATGGTCAACAGATGCGAGCCGATGGCCAATTTCTTTTGCGTAAATGTGGTAGCGAAAGCGGAAAATTTCCTCTTTTTCTTGCAGTGTTGTCGCAACTCCGATAGTGATGGATTTGTCAAATAAGCTAACCACGTTTGTCATAATTTTTTTGCTCCTTTTCGTTTTTTTATAGCGGACGATCGAATGGCGGGCGTTAAGTTTTCAATGCAATCACCTCCTTTGATTGAGAATACAGGAAATAAGTTGCATTACCTATTATATTTGAAAAAATGTCGCTTTTTGGAAATAAATTCGGTAAGCTATTACTCATTTCGAGTAATTATTACAAAAGGAAGTAGTAAAATAGTGTTGTTAAATGCTTGGACCGATAAATAATGTTTGAAATAGGGTGAATTTTCGTGAATCATGCGAGCTTGGCAATATTGTGCGCGGTAGCTGGAATTTTTTGTATGATTCTTGTCTACAGTTATCTTTACGTTCTATACCGCGAACGCTACATGGGGATTTGGATCATAACCTGGGTCATCTTTTCCATACGGCTGGTCCTTTTTGACTCCGGTATACTTGATTGGAAACAATCGCTGACCGGATTTATTATCTTTCAAGTAACGTATAACAGCACAATCCTATTGTTTCTATATAGTCAATACCTTTTTGCCGGCAGACCGTTTAACCGTTGGTGGGTGTACGGTGCCGCCGCCGTGACCGTAATCAGCGTTACCGCCGCTTTGCTGGAATTGCCTTTTTGGGTTAAACACTCTTTTCCCGCCATGTTCGCCGGCATAATCCTGATCACTATCGGTCATTCTTTTATCTATGATTTAAAAATAAAGGGCATCGGCAACCGCATTACCGGCTATGCCTTTATCCTCTGGGGACTGCTTACCGCCAGCACCCTTTATACCCTCGGTTTAGGCTTGCCCTGGATAACTTCCGCAAATTACGCCCTTGGTGGAATTTTACGGCTGGTTATTGCCTCTGGTACGTTAATTGTGTATTTTGAAAAAACCCGCGCCGATTTGCTGGAGCGGGAAGCTTACTTTCGGTTGTTAACGGAAGGTGCAGTAGACATCATCTACCGTTACCGGCTTTTACCTGAACCCCAATTAGAATATATCAGTCCGTCTATACTTCCCATCACCGGCTATAGTGCCGGTGAATATTATGCCGACGACGGCCTGCTGCGTAGTTTGATTCATCCTGATGATCTGCCTGCGTATGAGTCTTTCATTAATCCCACGGAAGAACAGGGCTCTTTGCCTCTTTCGCTGCGTTTAATCCGCAAAGATAGCCATATAATATGGATTGAAAATAAGTGTGTTTCCCACTATGACGAAAAAGGAAATCTGCTTTACCTTGATGGCATTATCCGGGATGTCACAGCCCGTAAAGAACTGGAGCGCCTTGCCACCCGTGTTGAAAAGTTAAACATGGCGGGAGCGATGGCTGCCAGTGTTGCCCATGAGATACGCAACCCGTTAACAACGGTTAGCGGCTATTTGCAATTGATGGCCCGTGAGGCGGAGTTACATAAGTATGAAAATCGTTTGGCTTTAATGTTGGAAGAACTGAACCGTGCGAATACCATTATCAGCGAATACCTCCTCTTAGCCAAAGATAAACGGGTTGAACTGAAAAACCATTGTTTGAATACATTAATAAAAAAAATAGCCCCATTAATTGAGGCTGACGCCGCTGCTTTTAATGTCGCTGTAAGTCTTACATTACAAGAATTACCCACGCTTGCTCTGGATGAAAACGAAATCCGCCAGCTGATACTGAATTTAGTACGTAACGGTTTGGAGGCCATGCCAATGGGGGGCATACTTGTTATTGGGACAAGTTTTGAAAAAAAGGAAGTTGTCTTGTGGGTGCAAGATCAGGGTGCTGGTATGCCGGATAATATCCTGCAAAACTTAGGAACACCATTTTTAACGACGAAGGATACTGGCACGGGATTGGGCCTGTCAATTTGCTACCGCATTGCCACCAGACACCACGCCACCCTCGCTGTAAAAACCGGAAATCAGGGCACGACTTTCCTGGTTCATTTTAGTCTGTCGCATTTTGCCGCCTGACGAGGCTCACAGTAGGGGGACAATGAACACCCGTCTTTTTACTCAGCTCTCCTTTAGGTAAGTATGCTACATAAATGTGCGTACTTGACCAAACGCACATTCTTGATAAAGTTATAATATAAGTTTTAATTAAGTCAATTTATAAGAAGGAGACATAAAATGAGTAAGAAAATTGTAGTGTTGAACGGTAGCCCCCGAAAAAACGGAAATACTTCTGCTTTGGTAGACGCATTTATAAAAGGCGCAGAAGAATCAGGAAACACTGTTACAACCTTCTTTTTAGATAAGATGAATATTCATGGTTGTAAAGGTTGTTTGCAAGGTGGAAAAAATTCTGAAAGTCCATGTGTCCAGAAAGATGATATGGACAAAATTTATCCTGTATATAAGAAAGCTGATATCGTAGTTCTGGCCTCCCCATTGTATTATTGGAATTGGAGCGGGCAGTTAAAAATAACTTTTGATCGTTTATATGCTATTGAGGAATGCGATCCGAATTATGACAATATTCGTAAAGACAGCGTCCTGTTAATGGCAGCCGCAGAGCATAACTTTGATGAAATCCTCAACTATTATCACAAGCTCATAAAGCATATCCACTGGACAAGTTTAGGCGAGGTGTTCGCAGGTGGGGTCATGCAAATCGGCGATATCAAGGGCCAAGAGGAACTCACAGAAGCCTATGAGCTGGGTAAAGCCATATAGTAAAGAAAAAATAGAAATGATTCTTTCATGGCAATGGTTTTAAAAAGGGGCTATAGGTGGTGAAACCGCCGAGAATACGGGGGCAGGGAGTTTGTTTTTATTATTTCAAAAACAAACTCCCTGCCCCCGTATTTTTTATCTGGAAATTGGCGTTAGTTATCGTACCAATAGAATATTCTTATATGCGTATTTGGTCTACAATGCAGGAAAACAGAGCACTTGCAAGAAGATATTATGCAGTAATCGCAGTCAAGATAGGAAGAATATTCAGCTAATAGTGATCCAGCTGGAGTCTGTTCGGGCGAATCAACTTTCATTGAGTTTGGAATAGGCTGTTTGAGATTAGCGTGTATCGAAAGTGTAAAGATAGTGCGAAGATAGGTAGGAAGGGTTAACCTTCCTATCTTTTTTTGCATTTCTAGAGGACTAGGCTTCTGCATTATTTTGACTGATTTTGATAATTTGGGAATACTAGCATTAATATAGTTTCGTTGAGATAGGAGAAAAATATGCCATCTGCCTATTGGTACTATGGATTAATCGTTGTCGCCCTGGTCCTGCTGGCTGCCTCACTAATACATAGTAAAGATTGGAGGTTACTGGTGTTGCAGCTGACTATTGCTGGCATAATTCACCCGTTTGAAATCGTAGTGTTGATACTAATGGAGGCTTATCGCTACTTGCCCGGTATTGTGGCGAATCTAAGACTGGATAACTATCTGGGATCATACATATCTAATTCCCTGATTGTGCCGGCTTCTGCGGTAGCCATTAATGCGTTTTCACTTTCCTGGGGATATATAGTGGGGGTTGCTGCTATTTTTACTGGAATCGACTGGTATTTCGCAACAATCGGCATTTATCAGCATTTTTGGTGGAAGTCAGCATATACCGGCATCGGACTTATCATTCTCTATGGGATAAGTAGGTGGATTTGGTCAGGGCTTCAGGAAAAGCGGCGTTGTACAATTTTTAGATTCGCCGTCATTTATCTAACCTATGCTTCCATTCATAACTTAGTCGCTTTCTTAGCAAACAAAGGGGGACAATTATTTAGATTCCAACTTCCTTTGGCAGGGGATTCCGAAAAGTTTCACCAGGGATTTTTTTATCTCTATCTTTTGGTCACCAGTGTGATTATTTCATTATTAATAGGTTTAAAGTTGCCTTTACATTACCGGTTGCTTGGTATTGCATTTTTGGCATTTTTATACTGGATTATAGGCAAATATCATATTTTTGCTCCCCAGGTTGATGGTATTGCGGCGTGGCAGCTTATCTTAGTGCCGATAATTGTGGTACCTGTTGTAATAGGTCTTTTTCGGATGGCTAAATTAGATTACATCTTTCCTGAATAGAAGCTCATTCATAGTCAAAGGTGGCCTATTACAGGTTCTTTTTTCCGTCTTTAGGGGCTAGTTGGTTTGAGACAAAAAATACTGGAAATACTAAGATTCGTCATTAAATTTAGGGGGGAGTTACCTATAAATATCAATAATTCCTCCAGCCAGTCCGGAGCCAGCGGGAACAACCAGGCCAACACCTCCAGCCAGTCTACGCAGACCCAAGGTCAAATGGGCGGCACAAGTCAGGCGGCTGCCCAACAGCAGGGGCAGACGTCACGTCATTCAAAAGGGATGATGAATTCGCTGGCGACCAATTTCTATCATCTTAGAAACCCATACACCATCGCCTGGTGGTCTATGGCCTATCCCGGGTTTGGTCACATAAGCATGGGCAGCTATGTCACTGGATTTTTATTGTTTGTATGGGAGATGTTGTCGAACACGCAAGGTAAGGTTAATCTCGCTATTCTCTATACCTTCACCGGCCGCTACGACATGGCCAAGGAAGTGGTTGACAACCGTTGGCTGTTTCTATATCCTTGCGTGTTTATCTTTGCAATATGGGACAGCTACCGACGGGCAATCAAGTTCAATCAGCGATGTATACTGGCTGACCGGGCGGGGGCAATAATACAGCCGGAATCTATCTCGATCATGGAAATCAACGTACTTGACAAAAGGGCCCCCTGGGTGGCAGCGTTCTGGTCGCTAGTCCTCCCGGGACTTGGTCATCTTTATACCCATAGGATACCAACAGGGTTCTTCTTATTGGTATGGTGGGTCGCCATTGCCTACTTTTCATCGCTTTACCAGGCCGTCCAGTACACTTGTCTTGGTCTTTTTGAGCAGGCCAAAGCGGTGTTAGACCCGGAATGGCTGATATTCATGCCATCGGTAATTGGTTACGCCATATATGACGCCTATGTCAATACCACCGAGTATAACCGCCTGTTTTCCAAAGAGCAGGCATCGTTCTTCCGTAAGGAATACCAGGACCCCAACTTCATCATGCCTGTGGAGGTGCAGTCAGAAGTGTATATAACTGCCTGTTTCGAACATCACACCCTGCTGGAATTGGCCATTTCAGAATTAGAGCAAAAGGGTATCGTAAAACAAAACATCTGCTGCATCCCTATTAACGTCCCGCCGAAAGAACGCGCGCTTTTCGATACAATCCACCGGGCTGACGGACTCAGCATGTTTGACCTGGCCTGCGCCCTGGGCGTTGTATTCATGTTATTTGGAGTGATGTGGGGCTTCATATGGACATGGGGACCCATCGCCTGGGGACTTATCGGGATGCTGTTTGGGTGGGGCTTGGGCTTTGCCATTAAGTACTTTTATTATAAGATGTATGCCGAGAAGCAGCCAGCTGTCGGCAAGACTACCGAGCTTGTGATGATTGTCAGTTGCCGTACCTCCGAGGTGGAAATGGTGGAGCGAGTGCTAGCAGGCCATAATGCCTTGGGCATAGGTCGAAAGGGTTGATCCATTTACCGACTGCATTTTGAACCGGCTGGACAAGCAATGCATGGTTTAGGGGGCGCCTTAAAGATGAAAGCTGGTGTGCAGTGGGAAAGCAGATAGGTATTTTTACTGCAGATAAAGACTCAGTGGCACTCCCGTTTCCGCCGAAACTCTCTGCCGGTTGGCTCATCTATACTTGCATTTTGCCGCAAACAGGCTATAATTAGAAATAGGTGGGAATTAAAAAGGTCGACGTGACCTGAAAGTGTTAGCGCACTTCCAGGCCCGCGCAAGGTGCCATAACACCTACACGTAACAGCCAAGCCGTCCACGACGACATTTCTATTATACACCGCTCTTCGGCCGCCGCACAAGCGGGGGAAGCGCGGGGTTAATAGCTGTTGCCGCCGGCGCGCCGGGCTGTGAGTGCGACTGGACGCAGCAAAGAATTTGGACCAGCCTCAGCCGCTGCTGATCAGCAGCAGGGAACCCGAACCCCTCAGGGTTTGCGGGCCCCCTTGTTGTTC
>JAEWGR010000076.1 GCA_023388195.1 Bacillota bacterium | reverse complement strand
GGGGAAGGAAGCGGCGATGCCCATGCTGGTCAGGGTAAAGTTGCGGGCTTCCATAAGATACATCGGCAGCCAGGCGAGAAAAACGTACATGATATAGTCGGTGATAAAGAACTGAATGCCGACAGCCCAAAACTGGGGCGAGTACATAAAATCACGCCAGGGGGCCATTTCTTTGGCAGTGATTGGCTGCTGGCCGGCTTCGATATGATCGGCTTCCGCCGCGGATACATACTTATTCTCACGGGGCGATTCGGTGGCAAACCAGTACCAGGCCAGGGCCAGGACCAGGCCGACAGCACCGAAGATGATGAATACTGAACGCCAGCCAAAAGCCAGCATCAGGGCCACCGTAACGGCCGGGCCAAAAACGGGGCCGATAAACATGCCGCTCAGAAAAAGGGCCGAGCCCCGGCCACGCTCGCCAGGGTTAAACCAACGGTAGATAAAGCGGCCAAAGGAGGGGGCCAGCGGACCCTCGCCAATGCCAAACAGGGCCCGCATGGCGGCAAACATGGTAAAATTGCTGCAGATGGCGGTCAAAGCAGTAAAGACCGACCAGAAAGAGGCGGCAAAGGTGATGGTTTTGCGGTAGCCGAACATCTCGGCCATAATGCCGCCGGGGATTTGCATCAGGGCATAACCAAGAAAAAATGCGGTTTGCAGTAAGCCCATGTCAATTTTGCTAAAGCCGAATTCCTGCATGATGGCCGGGGTAGCGACAGATAGATTGACGCGGTCCATATAGGAAATAAAGCTGATCAGAAACATCAGGGCCGCCAAATACCAGCGGAATTGGGAAGATTTTGGATTCATAATAATAAAACCTCCTGTGATTGTAAATGGTAGAGTAGCACGCTGCTGCCCATTGGGGCCTGATGAAGGGGACAGCAGCGTGGCTTGCTGCGAAAATAAAAAACCTCCTGCCCCTATAAAGGGGCAAGAGGTTAACTCTCGCGATACCACCCTTGTTATATCTATAAACATATAGATATATCTCATCAGGTCCAACAACCCTAGCAATATAACGGTTGCACTCATACGAGCTGATACCGGCGCCGCCTACTTAACGTTCAGCGTTGCAGTTCAGGAATGACGATTGTATCGTTCTGTTACCGGTTCACACCAGCCACCGGCTCTCTGAAACATACTACACACAATTAGTTCCTTCATCACTTTTCATTACCATTATGCAGTTTTTTGTGAGGAAACAATGTAACACTGTAAACCTGTGTACAGTATATACGGGAATTACTCCTACTGTCAATGAAAATTTCACATTTCAGGTCACCACGACAATACCCGAGTCGGTAACCACATAGCCTTTCTCCCGGTCGGCCTCGTGATTATAGCCGATTTCCTCGCCGTCGCCAATTTTACTATTTTCATCAATAATGGCTCTTTTGATTTTTACATGGCGGCCAATCTCCACGTTTTCAAACAGGATCGAATCTTCAACCAGGCTGTAGCTGTTGATTTTGCAGCACGGTCCCAGGATGGAGCGCCGTACGGTGCTGCCACTGATAATGCAGCCGCCGCAGGTATAGGAATTGAGGTTCTGGCCGCGGCGGCCGTCCTCATCAAACACGGTTTTGGAGGGCGGATAGTTGCCCTGATTGGTGATGATCGGCCAGCGGTAATTGTAGAGGTTGAGCTGTGGCACCACGTTGATCAGGTCCATATTGGCCTCATAGTAGGAATCGATGGTGCCGACATCTTTCCAGTAGCCTTTTTCCCCCGGCCCCATCCGGGGCAGCAGGTTATCCATAAAATTATAGGCAAAGACCCGGTCGCCTTTTTCGATCATCATCGGAATGACATGTTTGCCGAAATCAAGATCGGCATGCTGCTGCCGGCCGGCTCTCAGCACCTCAATGAGTTTTTTGGTGGAAAAAATGTAATTGCCCATGGAGGCAAAACAGGTCGGGCGGTCAGGGATTGTGACCGGTTCCCGCGGTTTTTCGGTAAAGGCGGTGACCTGGCTGTTGTCATCGACGGTGAAAATGCCGAACCGTTTTGCTTCCGCCGGCGACACCTCCAGCGCCGCCAGGGTCATATCGGCTTTGTTGATAATGTGGTAGCTGACCATCTGGCCGATATCCATCTTGTACACATGGTCACCGCTGAAAATCGCAACATAATCGGCATCGGTCGATTCGAGGATGCGCATAAACTGAAAGATGGCGTCGGCCGTACCCTTGAACCATTCTTCCCCCAGATTGGTGGTCTCCGGTGAAATTGTGTCATAGAACTCGCCGAGTCCGGCCCATTTGGCCCACGAGTCTTTGATGTGCTTGTTTAGGGAATAAGCCCGGTACTGGGTCAGAATGTACACCCTTTTGATCCCGGAATTAAAGAGGTTGCTCAGGACAAAATCAATGATTTTGTATTTGCCGCCAAAAGGTACATAGGGTTTGGGTCTGTTTACGGTAATTGGACTCAGCCGTTCCCCTTTGCCGCCTGCCAAGACCATGGCGATTGTGTTGCCGGTAAAGTTGCCGATTGCAGAACCATACATTATTCTCCCTCCCTTATTCGTTTTGCACTGAAAAGAGTAATGCCGGGAAAATGGAATGTAAGACAGGTCTTATATTTTACTATTCTGACAATAGGGAAAAAATTCCTACTCGCTCTGTAAATATTTGTATCTTTTTAAATGGTAAAAATATATAAAAAGATAACTATTATTTATTGACATTAATTACTAAAAGGGTTAAAATTATCTTAACATCAAGATAATAAATTACGGCAAGTTACCAGGGAGGTGAAATGAGCCTGAGCAGTGAAGAACAAAGACTGGCACTCAAATTATTTACCGTTCTGGTCCGGACTCATAACACCCTGATGGAGACCGATCGGCGCGATATCAGGCAATATGGCCTGAACCAGACCGAGTTTGCCGTATTGGAACTTTTGTATCACCGGGATTCATACCCGCTGCAGCAGATTGGTGAGAAAATCCTCATTACCAGCGGCAGCATCACCTATGTGATTAACAAGCTTGAGCAGAAAGGGCTGCTGGCGCGTACACCCTGCGCCGAGGACCGGCGGGTGATTTATGCCAGCCTGACAGAGCAGGGACGCCGGCTGATCGGGGAGATTTTTCCCCGTCATGCCGACGCGCTGACTCAGGCTTTGCGGGGCCTGACGACAGCCGAGATGGCGCAGGCGATTGCGCTGCTCAAGAAAATCGGATACCATCAACACCAGCCGTAAGCGGTTGGGCGGACTATATAAACAATATATAAGGAGGTAAGGATAATGATGTTAAGTAATTGGGACAGGCACAGAGACATTGGGATATTGCTATTACGGGTAGGTATTGGGTTAATGTTTGTTTTTCACGGCTGGCCGAAGATCTCCGGCGGGGTTGAAACCTGGAATAAGCTCGGTCTGGCGATGCAGCACCTGGGCATAGGGTTCGCTCCTGTATTCTGGGGCTTTATGGCGGCAGCAGCCGAGTTTTTCGGCGGTATGCTCATCGCTGCCGGTGTAATGACCCGTCTGGCGGCTATGGCTTTGACCTTTAATATGCTTGTGGCTGTTGTGCTGAAATTTAGTACCGGTGCTGGTCTGAGCGGCGCTTCGCAGGCCCTGGAAACAGGCTTCGTTTTTCTCAGCCTGATCTTTATCGGCCCCGGCCGGTATAGTGTGGACAGTCTGTTGCAGAATAAGGATATACTGAAAGTAAACCAGTCCAGATAAGAGAGGGATGATCACAATGAATACTGTCAGGAAAATACGCCGGCTTGTAACTGGTTCTGCCCAGATTGACGGGGCAGGTGTCAGGCTGGTGCGGGTGATTGGCCGGCCTGATACCACAGATTTTGATCCGTTTCTGATGCTGGATGCCTTTGATTCCAGCAACCCCGACGACTATACCCGGGGCTTTCCCTGGCATCCGCATCGGGGCATTGAAACTGTAACCTATTTAATTAATGGCGACATTGAGCATAGTGACAGCCTGGGCAATAAGGGGAGCATACTGGACGGCTGCTGCCAGTGGATGACCGCCGGCAGCGGCATTCTCCATCAGGAAATGCCGCAGGCCTCGGAGCGGATGCTGGGGGTTCAGCTATGGCTGAATCTGCCCCGCAGTGACAAGATGACCGCGCCCCAGTATCGCGACCTTGCGGCGGCGCTGATCCCGCGGGTGCAGGAACAGGGGGCGGCTGTGGGGGTAATTGCCGGCCATTATGGCCAGACTGCCGGGGCGACACAGGGCGATTATGTAAAAACACTGTTCCTGGATGTGGAACTGGAACCTGGGCGGGAGTGGGAGCTGCCGACAGACCCGGAGGATACGTTGTTTATCTATATTGTGGCCGGGGCTGGCTATTTTGCCGGTGACAGGCAGCAACTAACCGGCAGCCACCAGGCGGTGCTGTTTGGTAAGGGAGACAGGTTTATTGCCCGGGCCGGTGACCAGGGGCTGCGTTTTCTCCTTTTCGCCGCGCAGCCGCTGGGTGAACCGGTAGCCTGGGGCGGCCCGATTGTTATGAACACGCGCGAGGAGTTACAGCAGGCCTTTCAGGAGATTGAAGACGGGACGTTTATCAAAAAATAGCATTATTGGCAAGCAATCACCGGTAACAGGGGGATTGAACATAAACACCGCATCGGCGCCGGCCTGATGCGGTGTTTTATTTGCGCTACTTTATTTGTCTGTCTGCCTTGTGCCGGGTACTGGCCGTTTTTGTCCGGCTGGGCGCCGGCAGACACAGCGTTTGCCGAATAACAGGGTCCGGTGTCTGGCTGTTAGCTTGTTAATAATGGCGCCGTCGTTCCCGGCCAGCGCCTTTCCGGTTTTATCGAGGGCATCGGCGAGGCAGCTGGCATAGGTGAGACTGCGCGTTAGGTTCTCGCGCAGCCGGCGCAGCCTGGGCAGCTGCGGGGCCAGCTCAATCGCCTGCAAGCTGACCGGCCGGCGGAAAATATAAAACTTCCAGACTTCGCAGGCGATGGTGACAGGCAGGACAATGAGCGCTAATGTTGTTATCAGCCTGAGGGTCAGCGGACTGGCGGCCGCGTTGTAGATATCCAGGCTCCAGCGGGGGTCAAGGCTGGATACTAGCAAGCGGGGATATAACCCCATGAACAGGGAGGCTGTCTGGGCAATAATGGCCAGGCTGCTCAGGGCCAGACCGGGGAGATATTGTTCCCGGCTCAGACTGCGGCGGCTGCCATACAGGCCGACCAGTGCTGCCGCCGCCAGCAGCAGGGCCAGTCCTTTATGGCCGGCAGTGGTTGCGCTGACAGTCATGATACCGAGACCGGCAACAGCCGCCATGGCGTAACTGACACCGGCCAGGCCTGTCTGCTGCAGCCGCAGGGCCAGGCCGGCTTCCAGCTTCCAGGCCAGATATATTGCCCCCTGCCCCACAAACAGGAGCATATAGGTGAGGCCGCTCAGCAGGGAATAGGGGGTGAACAAAGCGAAGAAGCTGCCGCTGTATTGTCTGGTGCTGTCAATGGGCAAGCCTGCGAGCAGGCTGCCCAGGGCAATTCCCCAGACCAGCGCCGGCACCAGGCTGCCCAGAAAAACCGACCAATAGCAAAAGCGGCGCCAGGCCGGGTATTCTTCCTTGTTATGGAGCTCAATCGCCAGCCCCCGGAGCAGCAGGGCCACAAGGACAATAAATAAAGTGAGATATAGGCCGCTGAACAGAGTGGCATATACGTGCGGAAAGCCGGCAAACAGCAGCCCGGCGGCGACAATGAGCCAGACCTGATTGCCTTCCCAGACCGGGGCAATGGTTCGGATGAGCGCCTGCCGTTCGATATCGGTTTTGCCGGCCCCCAGCAGCATGCCGACCCCGAAATCGAGGCCGTCCAGTACCAGGAAGCCGGTAAATAAGAGACCAAATAAGAGAAAGCAGAGTGTATTTAGATCCATACGGTTCCCTTCCAGAAACAGTTATTTACGTTTTTTATGATTCGGGTCCGGCCACAATTACCTTGCGCATGAAATATAAGGCCGCTGCCGTCATGGACAGATAAATCACCGTATAACCGGCCAGGGTTATGCCAATGTTTACCATCGGCACAACCTGGGATATACCCTGATCGGTTCGCAGCAGGGTATATACGATCCAGGGTTGGCGCCCGACCTCGGCGATAATCCAGCCGGCCGTATTGGCGATATAGGGCAGCGGTATGCTCCACATAATGGCACGGAGCAGAAGCGGACTGGTTTCCAGCTGTTGTGTCCGTTCGTAGCAATAGACCAGGAGCAGCAGGCCGGACAAGTACAAGCTGATCAGCACCATAATCCGGAAGCTCCAAAATAGCAGGGCCACCGGCGGGATGTAGTCGCCGGGGCCATAGGCGGCGCTATGACTGGCCTGCAGGTCTTTCATACCCTGCACCTCGGTATCCAGACGGTTGCCGGCCATGAGGGACAGCAGGCCCGGCACAGCTATATCCAGGGTATTGTCTTGGGCCTGCTGGTCGATCAGCGCCACTACGGTAAAGGGGGCCGGGGCGGAAGTCTCCCAGTGGGCTTCCATGGCGGCAAGCTTCATCGGCTGCGATTTTGCCAGGTATTGGGTATAAAAATGGCCGGTACCGATGACCAGAATGGTGGAAAGTACGGCGCAGAGAAAGCCCATTTGAAAGGAAGTCCTGAACAGGTCCAGCTGCCGGCGGTACAGCAGATAGTAGGCACTGACCGCCATGACAAAGAAACCTGCCGTCAGCAGCCCGGACAGGACTGTATGCGTATATTGATAAAAGAGATAAGGATTTGTGATGATAGGCATAATAGCCTGCAGCTGCAGGTGATCACCGGCCAGAATATACCCTGCCGGGCGCTGCATGAAGGAGTTGGCAGCCAGAATCCAGAAGGCCGAGAGATTGGCAGTCAACGCCACCAGCCAGATGGCCAGCAGGTGAACCCGCCGGGACAGTGAATCCCAGCCATAGACCCAGAGACCGATGAAGGTGGATTCCACAAAAAATGCCGTCAGGGTTTCAATCGCCAGGGGCACACCAAAGACATCGCCCACAAACCGGGAATATTCAGACCAGTTCATACCGAATTCAAACTCCTGGATAATACCGGTGAGAATACCGAGCGCATAATTAATCAGGAACAGTTTGCCCCAAAACCGGGCCAGCACTTTATACTTCTCGTTGCCGGAACGGACATACTTTGTCTCCAGCAGGGCAATCAGCAGGACCAGGCCGAGGGTGAGTGACAAATACCAGAAGTGATAGGTCAGGGTTGTACCGAACTGCAGGCGGGCCAGGAGTAGTTTATCCATTGCATCCTCATTGCCGGTTCCATTTTGTTGTTGGTACCAAACTGACTCAGGAGAACCGTCCCCTTGAGTCGGATTGCCAGTTTTATTTCGTTAGGTTATTATCCCCGGTTCCGGTGCTGCCTAGTCAAAACAACAGCACCGTGCGCATTGGCACGGTGCTGTTGCCGATTCTCCCCTGGGTTATAGCAGGAAATCTGTTGATAGGAATTTGGATTTATCGCCTTTGACAATGTCTGTAATCAATTGCTTGTTGGCCGGTGTCAGCTTGGCGGCGACCATCGTCCTGATGGAAAATGCCCGCAAGGCATCTGCCACTGACAAGGTACCTTCGGCCGAATCCTTGCGGCCGGTAAAAGGGAAACTGTCAGGCCCGCGCTGGCACTGGCTGTTAATATTCACCCGGCAGACCTGATTGACCAGCGGATCGATCAGACTGGCCATCTGCTCCGGGTCGGTGCCGAAGATACTGACCTGCTGCCCATAATCGGACTCGATGATATAACGTACCGGTTCACTGATATCATCATAACCGGCAACCGGCACCACCGGCCCGAACTGCTCTTCGGTATAGAGCCGCATGTTTTCCCTGACCGGGTACACGACGGCAGGCCTGACAAGCGGCCCGGCGGCAGCTCCGCCGTCGGGATTGATTACCGCTGCGCCCTGGCTGACGGCATCGGCAATGAGCTCCTGCAAATAGCGGCTTTTATTCGGCTCCGGCAAGGGTGTAATCTTGACACCGTCGTCCCAGGGCATACCGATTGTAAGGCTGCTGACTTTGGCAGCAAAGCGGCGCAGGAATTCGTCGATGATCCGGTTATGGACAAACAGGATTTTTAACGCGGTACAACGCTGGCCATTATAGGACAGGGCGCCGGCAACCGTTTCCTCCACAACCTGATCGAGGTTCGCGTCGGCCAGCACAATGGCGGCGTTTTTCGCCTCCAGGCCCAGAATTGAGCGCAGCCGGTGGGGCTTGGGATGCTGCTGCTTAAGGGTATCGGCTACCTTGCTGGAGCCAATGAAAGCCAGTACATTGAGCCGGCCGGACTGCAGCAGCGGGCCAACGACTTGCTGGCCTGATCCGTAGACGGTATTGACCACACCGGGCGGAAAGGCATCCCGGAAGGCGGCCAACAGCGGCGAATGCAGCAATACGCCCAGCTTGGGCGGTTTGAAAACAACCGTATTGCCCATAACCAGGGCCGGAATCAGGGTGGTAAAGGTCTCGTTGAGCGGGTAATTGTAAGGGCCCATACATAATACGACCCCTAACGGCGCCCGTCTGACCTGGGCCAGGATTCCCTGTTCAATGGTAAAGCGGGAAGACTCCCGGTCCAGGACTTTGAGCGCCTCCAGGGTATCGCGAATATATTCTGCCGTCCGGTCAAACTCCTTTTCGGCGTCAGGTAGTGTTTTGCCGATCTCCCACATGAGCAGCTTGACAACCTCATCCCGTTTATCGATCATGGCGTGGACAAAAAGCTCCATGTGACGTATTCTTTGTGCCACTGTCATTGTCGGCCACAGGCCGCAACCCTGATCATAGGCCTTTTCCGCCGCCGCCAGGGCCTCCAGGGCTTCCTGGCGGGTCAGTACGGGATAACAGCCGAGGACTACCGGCTGCAGCATGCCGTCTTTCCATACCTGGACTGGTGAGATTACCTGCTGGCAGGGGCCCTGCCACTGCCTGATTTCACCATTGACCAGGTATTCTGTTTGCAGGACCGGCTGGTTAAGCCGGTATGGTTCGGGAATTTCGGCCTCGCCGGGAAAGAGGCTGTTCATTTGCTCGTTTTGCCCCAAGTTTTGACCCTCCTTATCAGCTAATCCTATGTATAGAGTACTATTTCGCGGCTAATTTCCACTTTCCTCCAGGTGTTTGGCCCTGGCTCACTATTTAGTATTGTTCTGTTGCCTGCAAAAAATCGATTTCGCCATCGACCATGATCATTTCCGGCCGGGCCGACAGGATCAGCGGGTCCTGGCTCCAGACGACCAGGTCGGCGTCCAGACCCGGTGCCAGGCTGCCGAGCCGGCCGGCAAGGCCCAGAATCCTGGCGGCGTCGCAGGTAACCATCCGCAGCGCCTGCTGGGCCGGCAGACCATAGCGGGTAGACAGGCCGGCATAGAGGGACAGGAAGCAACTGGGGGTTACCGGATGGTCGCTCATCATGGTAAACAATACACCCTGCCGGTGCAGCAGGGCCGGTGAGTCCATGGTTTTGTCCTTTAGCTCCACTTTGGACCTGGTGGACAAGGTTGGGCCGAGCACGACCGGAATCTGCTCGGCGGCCAGCAGATCGGCGACGAGATAGGCCTCCGTCCCATGTTCAATGATGATGTCGACCCCGAATTCGCGGGCAATCCGGATGGCGGTAACAATGTCGTCAGCCCGGTGGGCGTGCGCCCGCAGCGGCATCTCCCGGCGCAGGACCCTGGCGACGGCCTCCAGCCCCATATCGTATTTGCCATCCTTTCCTTGCTGATCCAGCAGGTATTGCCGGGCCTTCCAGAAGGTCTCGCGAATGAGGGCGGCGGTAGCCATGCGCGAAACCGGCATCTTTTTGCGGTCGGCGCCGTAAACCCGTTTGGGATTTTCACCAAAAGCAATCTTCAGCCCCGCATACCGTTGCAACAGCATCTGCTCGACGGTAGCCCGGGGGGCTGTTTTCAGCAGTGCGCACTGGCCGCCAATGGGATTGGCGCTGCCCGGTGCCACCATCACAGTGGTTACGCCCCCCTGGTAGGCCTCCAGCAGGCCGAGATCGGCGGGATTAATGGCATCCACAACATGCAGGCCGGGGGTCACGGGCTCACTGCGTTCGTTGACATCCGAACCGGCCCAGCCCATGCCTTCGCTTTCGACCCCCAAGTGGGTATGGGCGTCAATGAGGCCTGGGGTTATAACCTTACCGGTTGCATCGATGACCCGGCAGCCGGGCGGAATGTCAAGGTTTCTGCCAACGGCCCAGATCTTGCTGTTGCGGGTGATAATGGTGCCGGGGTCCAGGGTTTTACCGCACATTGTCAGGATTTTTCCCCCTGTTAATGCGATCATGTTTTTCCCTCCTGTCTGTATTTGCAGCTGGGATCAGCGGCGGATCTTTTCTTTTTACGCCTGTATACATATATTACCTCTTGCGCCGGGATTTCCTGCTTATCAGGTATCCTGAGTGACGTCATTTACTGCTTGTATGGGTAATGAAATTGCAAATTAAAATGTAGTTGCAATTGAAAGGCGGTATACTATATAATTAACCCAGAGGTGAGGGTAAATGGAAGTTAATCTTAAGAGAACGGTTACCGGGCTGGAAGAGCAAAAGCTGATCCAGGCTGCTCTTGTTCTGGACGGACAAATAACCCGGCCTAATCAACTTGTTAAAACAGGCAGTATCATTGGCCGCCGGGATTCACTTACAGAATTGCAGCAAAAAATACTGACGGCTGCGATTGCCCTAAGCTATGAAAGCAGGCCGGATCATTCTGCGCAAACTGCTTATCGGATGCATTTTAATGATTTTCTTACAATCTGTAATGATTCAGCGCAACATGACATGTATGGTTATATAGTCAATGAGATTGAGAAAATATCCAAAAAAGGCCTGTGGCTGTATGATGAGCAGACGGAAACCTTGATCCGTACTCAGTGGTTTCAGGCCATTGCCTATCATGGCCGGGAGATTCTCTTTCAGTTTACGGAGCGCGTGCTGGCTTTAATTGCGGCTATTGAACCCGGGGATATAGAAGTTCAGTTAGTCAAAGGCATTCAATATAAAGGGAAACATACGCTGGCTGTTTTTGAAATTCTCTGGGCCCGGAAATCAGCCGGTGTGGTGGAATACAGCATCGCGGAGATGATGCGGCAATTGTCGCTGGAACACACACGCTATTCTTATGGCCAGCTGCGGCTGCGGGTTATTGAACCGTCAATCCAGGAAATTTATGAATGGGATGACGCTATTTTTGTGCGTTTTGGACCAACCTTCTCCGGGCGCAGGGTGGAAGGCATCTGGTTTGAAGTAATAACCGGGGAAGAGGCCAGGGCGTTGCGGGAAAACGAACCGGAATTCAAATTTTCGCCGCCGGAACAAAAGCATGGATCAATAGCGCCAAAGTGAAAATCTGTCGATTGCAAATATATTTACACTTGCAATCGAAAAGGAATTACCATATAATGTAGATAGAGTGAAAGCATAGGCGGGATAGCATATTTGTCTCGCATTTTTTTTAACCATATCGATTGCAAATGATAGTTTGATTGCAATCGATATGCGGGGCAGAAGCAGGCAATCGTAATGATTGCCGCCAGAAATATTGTAATGGAAGGGATGGGTCATTATGAAAGATTTTGGTGAGTATGTGGGCCGGTACGGCGATGCAGTGTTAAAAGATAATGTCCGGTGTCTCCAGATGAATATGGGATATGTCTGCAATCTGAGCTGCAGGCACTGTCATGTGGAGGCCGGTCCTGACCGGCGGGAAATGATGAGTATGACTGTGATTAATGACTGTCTGCGTTTTGTTGACAGCGCCGACATACAGGTTATTGATATTACCGGCGGTGCCCCGGAGATGAATCCTAATCTACAGGCTCTCATCCGGGGCCTGCGCAAGCTGAAACCGGCGGCAAGCATCTTATTGCGGAGTAATCTAACGGTTCTACAGGAGCCTAAGTATGCGAAGCTGCCGGCGTTCCTCCGGGCGAATAATGTAGATATTATTTCATCCATGCCCTGCTATCTGGAAGAGAATGTAGAGTTTCAGCGGGGCAAGGGGGTCTACGGTCCGAACATTAAGATGCTGCAGAAGCTGAATCGTTTGGGCTATGGGGGGGCAGGACCCAAGCTGCATTTAGTGTATAATCCTGGCGGCAGCTTTTTACCGGCGCCCCAGAATGAGCTGGCTTTTGCCTATAAAGAAAGCCTTGGTGAACGGTTCGGGATTGTATTCAACAATCTGTATACCATTACCAATGCCCCCCTTGGCCGGTTCCGGGCCGACCTGGAAAGACAAGGGCTGCTGGAGGGGTATATGAACCTGCTGGCCGACAATTTTAACCCGGCGAATCTGGCCGGGGTCATGTGCCGGAATTTGCTTAATGTTGACTGGCAGGGCCGTGTGTATGACTGTGATTTTAACCAGGTATTACAACTGCCGATTGCGGTCAGGGATAATTACATAGGCCGGATTACGGCCAAAGACCTGGCCGGGATGCCTGTCAGACTGGGCAATCATTGTTTCACCTGTACGGCCGGTGCCGGCAGCAGTTGTCAGGGGAGTCTGAACAATAAGGCCGGATAAGCCTATTATGCAGACAGGCAGGCGGTTTTATTAAAGGATGGCCGATCCTGTAGATAAACCGGATAGTGGGACTGCCAGGTCATACCTGCCGATATGTGAACAAGGAGCCGTGATTAGATGGAAAGCGAAAGCAGATTTGAACTAAAAATGACGCGACGGACTTTTTTGGCCGGCGCTGCCGCTATGGGCGCAGGTGTTTCCCTGCTTGGCCTGATGGATGTTTTGACGGCGGAAGCAAGCCGGCTGCCGGCTGTCGCTGCCGGCACCCTGACCTATCAGGCCTGTCCGCGCAATTGTCATGACACGTGCACGTTGATATCAAGGGTGGTGGATGGGCGGATTGTGAGTGTTACCGGTGACCCCACCCACCCGATTACCGCCGGCACGCCCTGCGTCAAAGGGCATTGTTATCCAACCTGGGTGTATCACCCGGACCGGATTCTGTATCCGCTGAAGCGGACCGGCAAGAAGGGGGCGGGGGGCTGGGAGCGGATTTCCTGGGATGAGGCCTACCGCCTCATCACCGATAAATTCAAAACGATCATCGATACCGATGGGGCTGAGGCTATTCTCCCCTACAGCTACTCGGGCAATCTGGGGATTGTGAATAATTACGGGGTTCCTTTCCGTTTCTGGAACAAGCTGGGGGCCAGTAAACTGGAGCGGGCTGTGTGCTCTGACGCCGGCAAGCCGGCAACAAAATATACGTATGGCCAGGTGGGCGGGATTGATCCGGAAACCTATGCCAAGACCAAGCTTTTTGTGGCCTGGGGTGTTAATCATGCGGCAACCAATGTTCATATTATCAAATTTATTAACCAGGCGCGGGACAACGGGGCGAAGCTGGTAGAGGTGAATCCGGTGCGGACGCCGCTTGCTTCCCAGGCTGATCTGCATATTCAGCCCAAGCCGGGAACCGATGCCGCTCTGGCTCTGGGCCTGATGCATGTCATCATTAATGAAGGGCTGTATGACCAAAGCTTTGTGGACAACTATACCTTCGGGTTTGACAAGCTGGTAGCCAAGGTGCAGCAATACCCGGTAGAGCGGGTGGAGCAAATCACCGGCGTACCGGCCGCCACGATTGTTGAATTTGCCAGGCTGTATGCAACCACCAAGCCCTCCATAATCCGGGTTGGCTATGGCATGCAGCGCAATTCCAACGGCGGCCGGATGGTACGGGCTGTCTCCCTGCTGCCGGCGCTGGTGGGAATGGTGGGCGTGGACGGCGGCGGTTATGTTTATATCAACGGCGATTACTGGGCTTATGACTGGCAAGCGCTGCAACGGCCTGATCTGCTGGCAGGCAGGCAGGTCCGTTCGATCAATATGAATGAGATCGGCAAGGCGCTTACCGGCCAGACCAAAGAGACCAGGGACAAGCCGGTCAAGGCACTGTTTGTGTACAACAGCAATCCGCTGGCGATGGCCGCCAATACCAATCTGATCAAACAGGGATTGGCCCGGGAGGACCTGTTTACTGTCGTCGTTGACCCTTTTGTTACCGACACGGCTGATTATGCCGATATCCTGCTGCCGGCAGCAACCTTTTTTGAATATGAGGATATCAACTCCGATTATCTCGGCTGGTATGTCAGGCTGAATCAGCCGGCCATTCCGCCGCTGGGCGAAAGTAAATCCAATCTGGAAATTTTTGCGGGCCTGGCCAGCTGGATGGGCTATACGGAACGGTGTTTTGCCGAATCGGCCGCCGAGGTAATTAAGGCTTCCCTGCAGTCCGGCAGTTCCCTGTTTTCAGGGATTACGTATGAAACCCTGCAGGCCCGGCACTGGCAAAAGTTGAATCTGGCCACTCCCTTTGCCGATAAGAAATTTAAAACACCCTCCGGCAAGATTGAATTTTATTCGGCAGCCCTGGCCAAAGCCGGCTTTGACCCGGTGGCGGAACATGTGCCGCCGGCCGAAGGGCCGGAGGAAACACCGGCCTTGTATGCCAAATACCCGCTGCAGCTGGTAACACCGGCAACGAAATATTTTATTACCACCCAATTTCATAACGTACCATATATCCAGGAGATTTACGAGGGCCCACTTATTTTTATCAATCCCCGGGATGCCCAAGCCCGGGGGATTGATACCGGTGACTGGGTATATGCGGTCAACGACCGGGGGCAAGTCAGACTGCAGGTGAAAGTGACCGAGGCGGTGCAGCCGGGGGTAGTCATGTCGCCTAAAGCCCCATGGCAAAAACTCAGTCCCGGAGCAAACAATATCAATGCCCTGGCGCCTGACCGGCTTGGCGATATGGGCGGGGTTTCCACCTATCATACGAACCTTGTTCAGGTTGCCAGAGCCTAGGAAAGGGAGATACTGATGAGCAAACAAGTGGGGTTTTATTACAATCAGAACTATTGCATTGGCTGCCAGGCATGTGAAACTGCCTGCAAAATGAAGAATAAGCTGGAGCCCGGCATCCGCTGGCGTCATGTTGATCACTTTGAAATCCAGGCTGACGGGCGGCAGGTTGACCGCTACCTGTCACGGGCCTGTATGCATTGCGCCAACCCGGCCTGTGTGCGGGTCTGTCCGGCGAAGGCTTTTAGTAAAAGGGCGGCAGACGGGATCGTAATTCAGAATCACGAAAAATGTGTGGGCTGCCGCGCCTGCGTGTATGCCTGTCCTTATAAGGCGATTGCTTTTAGCCAGCGGGAACTAAAGGCCTCCAAATGTGATCTGTGCCTTGATAACCGACAGCAGGGCGAGGCCCCGGCCTGTGTTCGCGGCTGTCCTCTCCAGGTGCTGCAGTCCGGAGAACTCAAGCGCATGGAGAAAGAGGGGGCCGTCGGGGCGTGCCGGGGGTTTTCCCCGCATGCGACCGGTCCGGCTATGCGGTTTGCTCCGGAAAAAAGGCCGGCTCATGGCTGAGGACAAGCAGGCTGCTTTTGTTGGCAGCAACAGTCTGGCGGTTGTGTTTTACCGGCGCGATTGCATTTATGATTTTCTCCGGCGTTTATTTTTGGCCGGGCCGGACCGGGAGTTATTGTCGGCACTGAATGCCGGGCAACCGGCTGCCGCCGGGGCCTGCCCGGCGTGGGAGCAGGAGTTTATCTGTTGTTTGCAGGCCTTGCTGCCGGAGCCGGACGGCTGGCCGGGAGAAATCCTCAAGCCGGAATTTACCCGGTTGTTTATCGGTCCCCGCCATGTGCCGGCGCCGCCGTATGAGTCTGTGTACCGGTCGCCGGCCAGAGCGCTGATGCAGGAGATAACCCTGGCAGTCCGGCAAAAATACCGGACTGCCGGCCTGCTGGTGCGTAATTTCAATCGTGAGCCTGATGATCATATCGGTCTGGAACTGGAATTTATGTACTTTCTTAACCGTCAGGCAGCGGCAGCTCTGGGGCGGCAGCAAACAGCCGGCCTGCTTGCGGCCATTGACTGGCAGCAGCAATTTCTGGCTGAGCACCTCAGCCAGTGGGTGCCTGCATTCTGTCAGGACACCGCGGCGCATACCGGTCAGGATTTTTTCCGGAAGCTGGCCGGATTTATGGACGGGTTTATCCGGGAAGACCTGGTGCAGGTAAATCTGGTGCAGCGATCCATTGCCGGGTCTGTGGTTAAGGCGGGACACAGGGTGTAAATTCGGGTGTCAGATCTAAGGCCAACTAATAATACAGGGAGTGGATTATATGAGTTACATGAAAACTACGCATGAACTATACAAGGAAGCGGCGCTTACGCCGCAGAGTACGCTGTGCTGCGTGACCAGCGAGGCCCGATACTTGCCTGAGCTGGTGATCCCGGAGGTCATGGCGGCAATGAATTATGGCTGCGGCAATACGGTGCATTATGGTGACCTTAAGGCCGGTGAGACGGTTTTGTATGCCGGCGTAGGCGGCGGGCTGGAAGCACTGCAGTTTGCTTATTTTACCCGTCGGCCCGGGTCGGTTATCGCTGTAGACAGTGTGCCGGAAATGCTGGCCCGGGCGGAGGCGAACTTCAAACTGGCGGCACAGGTGAATAAGTGGCTTCAGCCGGATTTTGTGCAACTGGTACAGGCTAATGTGCTCAGCTTGCCGCAGGCCGACGGCAGTGTGGATGTAGCTGCCCAAAACTGCCTGTTTAATATTTTTAAAGAAGCGGAATTAAAGCAGGCTATCAGTGAAATGTACCGGGTTTTGAAGCCCGGCGGCCGGCTGTATGTATCAGATCCGATTACGACCCAGCCGATCCCGGCCCAGCTGCGGGAGGACGAACGGCTACGGGCGATGTGCCTGTCGGGAGCGCTCGCTTATCAGGATTACCTGGACAAATTCGTTGATGCCGGCTTCGGCACAATTGAGGTCCGGTCCCGCCGGCCATACCGGATTCTGGACAAAGGGCGCTATGGGACCGGGGAAGATATCCTGCTGGAATCGCTGGAGCTTGTTGTTTATAAGAATCCCGTACCGGCGGACGGGGCGTGCATATTCGCGGGCGAGACGGTAATCTATTCTGGGGCGGAGGCCGCCTATGACGATGGTAAAGGTCATCTTATTCAGCGTGATGTGCCCCTCCCTGTTTGTCAAAAAACAGCCGGAAATCTGCGGGCGCTGAACCGTCCGGATCTCTTCATCACCAAGCCTACTTATCATTATGCAGGCGGTGGCTGCTGCTAGCAGCCTGCAGCCTTACAACTGTAGGATCTAGGGCGCAACGCCCGGGAGGCGGGAGGAATATGGAAGTAAAAAAATATTTTGCTGAGTTTATTGGTACGTTTTTTCTGTTGTTTGTCGGGACCGGTGCGATCATTATCAATCAGCTTGCCCAGAATGCACTGGGCCATATCGGGATTGCACTGGTTTTTGGTTTTGTCATTGTTGTCCTGATTTATGCCTGCGGGCATATTTCCGGAGCCCATTTTAACCCGGCGGTCACGCTTTCTTTTTTTGCTGTGGGCAAATTCAGTCCCTACCAGGTTGTGCCCTATATTATCAGTCAGTTATTAGGCGCGTTAAGCGCGAGCGCTGTGCTGCGGCTGCTGTTTGGCAATTTGTATGATCTGGGCGGTACATTCCCTTCCTTGCCGGCGGGGCAGCATCTTATCGAGGTGTCTTTTGCCATGGAGTTTATCTTTACTTTTTTCCTGATGTTTGTCATCATCAGTGTTGCTACCGATGCCCGGGCGGAGGGCAGCTTCGCCGGGCTGGCCATTGGCCTGACTGTTTTTATTGGCGCTGCGGTTGCCGGACCCGTATCCGGCGGGTCTTTCAATCCGGCCCGTTCCATTGCCCCGGCGGTTATGTCCGGTAATCTGGCGCACCTCTGGCTGTATGTTGTTTCGCCGGTATTAGGTGCGGTTTCTGCGGCCGCCATTTATAGATTTCTGGAAGTTCCGCAGCTGCGTAAGCAGTGCAATAATTAAGGAAATAAAGAAAGAAATTCCTAATTTGAGACAAACAGCAGGTCTGTGAGTCTCCCGGGGAAAATGCCCTTGCTGCCTGTCGAACCTTGCTGACAGGCGGCAAGGGCTGTGTGTGTTTGACCGGATTCAGGGGCAGGCTGTAGCAAAAGAAGACAAACCGGGAAAGTCTGTCCTGATTTGAATCTTGACGGTGTGGTTAAATGGTGTGATACTCAAAATAACAAGATAATAAGGCTTACGAGGAGGTACTAGTATGCCCTTCACATTACAAGATGCGACGGCAGTTTGGAATAAGATCCAGCAAGGCGATAAGGCGGCCACTTCGTTATCGGTATTTATGGGAAATATGGCAATGGATTTGTCGGACTATCAATCCCATCAGAATATAGAGAAAAAACTAAGAGAACTCTTCCGGTGTGCCGGCGTGGAATACCCGGAGTCTTCCCATGTGCTGCATCTGAAAACAACACTGTTGGCTGCGCTTAGCCGGCTTGATGCCGGGTCGACTGTAAGTAAGTAGGTAATTACAGCAAATGTAAGCAGGAGGAACCTGTATGTGCTGGTCATGCAATCCATATTGCGGTGGCTGTAAGCCGCCTAAGGAAAAACCGGCTCCCTGCCCTGTCTGTGGCACCTATAATTTTCCGGAACGCAAGAATTGCAAACAATGCGGCACCGATCTGCCGCCGCCGCAAGCGCGGCCCACCGTTATGTGCCTGTATATTGAAAAACTATGTGCAAATCCCTGCAATAAGCATAAGAAACCATCCCGGGATGGGCTGGTAAAAACCTGTAAATGGCATACGCCTCCGGCCGGTATGACCGGTCCGGCAGCTGGCAGTATAAACGACTGACCTGTTTATACAAAGGAGGGTGGGAATGGAAATAGAGTATCCGTCATTTACCAATTCGGAATTTGGCAGCGAGACAATTGTAATGACCAAGGGGGAATATGTGCTGCTTAATATGGTGGATAAAACCAGTGTGCACTTAGGGAAAACGGCGGCAGAAGCTAAAAAGAAGCTTGCTGCCATCAACAAAGAACAGTTCGCCTATCAAATACTGTGATTTAGCAGCAGACGATGAATTTTATGACGAATTTTGTCGGGAAAAAAATAGCGACTAAATACTTTTTAAACAGGGATTTGGCGAATTATAGAAGAATATGTATTTTTAACTGAGTTCCGAGTTGTCATTTCCCCTGTGGAGGTGATGACCGAAAGGTATGAAAAGCGATTTTTGTGCCTGCCCGATTGTGCGAAGGAAGTCTGGTAAAAACCAGGCTTCTTTTTTATATGTGCATTAATTCTCAATCTGCGGTAATGGCTGGAATCTAAGTAAATTTGCTGCAATTAACAAAATCTGTTAGGGAAAATAAGGGGGAGCTGTAGTTGACGGTTATGAAGCACACTCATGATGTCTCGGGGTTACAGACCGAATACTTTATTGCTAACAGGGGGCTTCTGTCACGGGAGCGGTGGCAGGCTATACTGCGATGTAAACAGGATTTTCTGCAAAATGAAGCAGAAGATCCGCGCAAACACCCGTACATGGACCAGGATGTCGCCGCCTCGTGGATCAGATCCCGTAACTGGGGGGTGAATCCTTATTCGGTAGTTACAAATTCCAATTTAAGCCCGCAAAAATTATCTGAAATTTTAAACAAAAACCATGCGCTGATTGATGCTACCAAGAGCCTGGCCCAGGCATTTAAAAAAATCATTGTTGAGTGTGGCTACATCTTTTACTTATTCGACATAGACGGTGTTATCCTGCTGAATGAAGGCAGTTTGGAAAGCTTCACCTCCCTGCCTGAATATGATTCCAGGACAGGAATTGTGGCTAGTGAAGATGCGGAAGGTACTACCGCCCATGAACTGTGTTTCCGTCTCAAACGTCCTGTGCAGTTGCTGGGGCCGGAACATTACTGTGTAGCTTTTCAAAACAGTATTGCCTCTGCGGCGCCGATCAGAAATGAAGCTGGGGAAATTCAAGCCGCCCTGGTATTGGTCAGTCAGCCGCTGCTGAATACGCCGGAAGAAGAAACCCTTATCAAGCTTGGACCCCATAGTATGGGTCTGCTTACCTCTATGGCCATGGTGATCGAGAAGCAGCTCTGCCTGAAAAGGGCCAATGCCGCGTTATATGTTGCCAATGAAAGGGCCGATGCCTTCAACCGCCAGATGCAGATTAATCAGGATAAGGTTGCCACTGTGGACAATGTACTGGCGGCGATGCTGACATTTATTGATGACGCCGTTGTTGCCATCGACGCTAACGGACAGATCCTGTATATCAATCCGGCAGGCACCCGGATTCTGAAGCTTAGATCCGAAGAAGCCCATAACCGGAATATCAATGAATTCCTTGGCAATAATTCCTCGCTCATGCTGTTAGTGAAAAAGGGGGAGAGTGTTACGACTGAAGAACGGCTGTGTGTGGGGGCTGACAGAAGCTTCTATCACGTAAATATCCGGCCGGTTCTAAACCGGTACACCCAGGAATTAGAGGTTGCCCTGTTAAAAATTAGTGTGGTGGAAAAGGTTGCTATTCAGCAAAACAGCAGGGCCGGCAGTACGTCTGCCTACACTTTTGAGGATATTATCAGTGAGAACAAGGAGTTCAAAAAGAGTATGGCTTTGGCCCGTCGCTTTGCCAGCTCACCGGAGAATATTCTGGTGGTGGGGGAAAGCGGTACCGGCAAGGAGCTATATGCCCAGGCAATCCACAATGTATACTGCCCCCAGGGGCCATTTATGGCCGTAAACTGTGCAGCCATGCCCCGGGAGTTAATTGAAAGCGAGCTGTTTGGCTATGAAGGCGGCAGTTTTACCGGCGCCGAACGGAGCGGGAGAGCCGGTAAAATTGAACTGGCTCATGGCGGTACGCTCTTTCTTGATGAGATTGGGGATATGCCGATTGAAGTGCAGGCTGTTTTACTTAGAACCCTGGAAGACAAGCAAATCATGAGGGTTGGCGGCAGCCGGTGCAAGAAAGTGGACTTCAGGCTGATTGCGGCTACCAATAAAGATCTTTATAAAATGGTAAAAGAGAATCTGTTTCGGGAAGACCTTTATTTCCGCTTGTCTGTACTGTCAATTAATATCCCGCCGCTACGGGAGCGCGGCAATGATATTAAACTGCTCAGTGAATTTTTTGTGGAAAACTATTGCCGGAAACAAGGCTGGAAGATCCCGAAGCTCAGCCCGGCGACGCAGAAAAAAATCAGTGAATACCAATGGCCAGGCAATGTACGGCAATTGCAAAATGCGATGATCTATGCGGTAAATACGGCCCAGGGCGAGCTGATTAAGCCTGAGAATTTGCCTAACTACATTATTCTGGAGACCTGTCCGCTGAAAATAGAGGGATTTATCAATAGCAAAGGCCAGGCCGGTGAGATGTTATGCCTGGAAAACCTGGAGAAGGTCGCGATCCAAACGGCATTGCTCCATGCCGATAATTATGTGCCCGGCGCAGCGGAAATCCTGGGCATCAGTCGCTCTACACTCTACAGGAAACTCAAAGATTATGATATTGAATATTAATACGACGGTGTGCCGGTGGAATAGAAGAGGCCCTTTTAGTAAGGGTCTTTTATTTTTTCTTTACACTGCTAACCTATTAGGTTATGGCCGCGGCAAAGAAGGCCGGCCCCGACTTTTGAAGTCCTAAAATGATATTGTGCTCCCAAATATAGACTGGGGGGCTTGCCGACAGATTTCCTGCCTTTTGCACCTGTAAGCTTCAATCCTGGCATCTCAAAAAGAGAAACAGAGCCAGGGTGCCCCAGGCGGAAACTTATGCCGTCAGGCCTGATAATAAGCGGGTTGCAGGGCGATTGGTACATGGTGGCATGATTATTGCTTAATAAAATCGCTATAAGGAGGTGATCTGCATGGCTGACGATAAAAACACCGGGGAAAAAGCGCCACAGTCCGGGCAGGCTGAAAAAGAACAAACTGCCGCTAAACCTCAATTGCCGGCATCAGCACGGAAACCGGGACAGAACTATTCCACACCCAAGTTTAACAAATAACAGTGGTTTCGCCGGGCGCCTGTTAAAGATCCAGCCTGCTGTGTGGCTGCGATATGAGTTAACGATGCCTTGGGCCGGCTGCGGCCCCGGCCATATGGTGATCCCATAATGGTATTGTGATCGCAAAAGAGGACTGGCCAATGCGGCAGTGTTTTTCCTGCATGAGGGACGGTAATGCCAAATGTTTGGCTCCTAAAAAGAGATCGTTTCATTTTGGCCTGGCAAAGGGAAAAGGCTGAGTAAGCCAGGCAGTAAGCCACTTTACCAAAGGCTAAGCAGGCTGGCACGATTATTGCATTAATACGGACCGGGAGGTACAGACAACCCGGATTACTGTTCGGATATCGGCTGCATACGCCAATAGCGGCAAAGCTGGACTATAGCCCGGCAGAGGCCGGTTTAGTTAATATCTGCGGGGGTATGACAGCAATAACGGACGCAGGGTTGTGCAAAACATAAGCGAGTTTTGAAAGGGTTGGTGAGATTATGAAAAAAGAATGGAAGCAACAACACGAAGACGGGAGTTATACAGTTCGGACCTGTGGCTGGTCGCCTCCAGGCGATCACCCGGTAGGCTGCGGCATGAAGTTACACGTTAAAGACGGCAAGCTTGTCAAGGTTGAGGGGGACCCTGAGCATCCCATCAGCCAGGGCCGGCTGTGTGTCAGGTGTTTATCCCTGCCGGAATTCGTACATCACCCTGACCGCATCATCTATCCCATGAAACGGGCACCGGAAGACCGTGGCAAAGACAAGTGGGAAAAAATTACCTGGGATGAAGCCTGGGATATCATTGTGGAAAAGGTAAACGGCTTTAAGCAGAATCATGGCGCCGAGTCGATCGTCGTGTTCGGCGGTACCGGCCGGGAAGCCTGCCTGTATTACTATCCCCTTGGTTTTTCATCGCTCCAAACCCCGAATGTTTGTTATCCCCTCAGCGGCTGGTCCTGCTACGGTCCTCGCTGCGCCATTACCGACTATATCCTGGGAGCCGGGTACCCGGAGATTGATTTTGCCGGTCATTATCCGGACCGTTATGACAATCCTGCCTATAAAGTACCTGAATACCTGGTGCTGTGGGGCAAGATGCCATTATGGTCAAACCCGGATGGCTTCTATGGTCACTCTATCGTTGACATGATGAAGCGGGGGACCAAGATCATCTCGGTCGACCCCAGATTGAACTGGCTTTCTTCCCGGGCCGAATACTGGATGCAGCTGCGGCCGGGAACAGATACTGCGCTGGCCCTCGGCTTCCTTAATGTCATCATTAACGAAGATCTCTATGACCACAAGTTTGTTGAAGAATGGTGCTATGGTTTTGATCAGCTCACAGAACGGGTTCAGCAATACCCGCCGGCCAAGGTTGCCGAAATTACCGGCATACCGGCTGACAAGATCATTGCCTGCGCCCGCGCCATGGCGACGGCCAAACCGACTGCTATCCAGTGGGGACTGGCGGTTGACGAAAATCCGAACGGTGTTCAGCTTGGTCATGCGATCCTGTCGCTCTCAGCCATTACCGGCAACCTCGACGTGCCAGGCGGCATCACCTTAGGGCCACCGGCTGCCCTGCTGGGAAAATGGCGGGTGGAAACCCGGTCCCAGATTTCAGAAGAGCTTTGGGACAAGCGGATCGGGGCCAAGGAATGGCCGGCCCTGAGTACGGCCCTGGCAACCACTCATCCTGATGAAACCCTGGATACCCTGGAAACAGGCAAACCTTATAAGCTGAGAATGGGCTGGTTCAACAGCAGCAATTTTATTACCCCCACCAATTCGGCGGCTCCCCAAAGATGGTATGAGGCTCTGAAAACGCTGGAATTCAATGTGGTTCAGGATTGCTTTATGACGCCGACGGCCATGGCGTTCGCCGATGTATTCCTGCCGCTGCCGACTTTTGCCGAACATGACGGCGTCGTGCTTACTCACTTTGGCCGCAATGCTATCTTTGTCGGCGCGATGAACAAGGCGTTTTCGGTTGGTGAATGCAAGTCCGACATTGAAGTTTGCATGGAACTGGGCAAACGCCTCAACCCGGAAAACTGGCCGTGGGAAAGTGTAGAGGATTTCTTCAGTGACCAGCTTAAACCAGAGCTTGGCATTGACTTCAACGGCCTGAGAGAGGCCGGTGTGTTCCAGCCGGGGTATACGTACCGGAAACATGAGCAAGGTCTGCTGCGTTATGACGGCGAGCCTGGTTTCAATACGGTAACAGGTAAGGTTGAACTTTGCTCGACCCTCTTTGAAGAGTGGGGCGAAGATCCGCTGCCTTACTATAAGGAACCGCCATACAGCCCTGTGAGTACACCGGAGCTTGCCAAGGAATATCCCCTGGTGCTTACCACCGGTGCCAGAAAAGTCACCTCGTTCCATTCGGAGCATCGCCAGATTAGAAGCCTGCGCGATATTGACCCGGACCCCATTATGGAAATCAATCCGCAAACAGCTGCCAGCCTGGGGATTAAGGAAGGCGACTGGGTATATATTGAAAACCAGTTTGGTAAATGCAAGGAAAAGGCGCATTTGATGCCGGCCATTAAACCTGATGTAGTACATGCTACTCACGGCTGGTGGTTCCCGGAAGAAGAAGCCGAAGAGCCTAACCTGTACGGGGTGTGGAAAGCGAATATCAACACCCTAATCCCTCATAAACACATTGGGAAGCTCGGTTTTGGTGCTCCGTTCAAGAGCATACTCTGCAAGGTGTATAAAGCAGAAGATTAAGATTACAAATTTGAATGGAGGGATAAGGATGTCACGTAACGGTTTAATGATCGATTATGAATATTGCACAGGCTGCCATAGCTGTGAGGTTGCCTGCCGGAATGAAAAAAACATTCCTAAGGATAAATGGGGAATCAAGATGACGGAAGTGGGTCCCTGGAATGTAGAAGGCGATAAGTGGGAGTGGAATTTTGTGCCTGTTCCCACCCAACTGTGTGATTTATGCGAAGACCGGGTGGCAAAAGGGGAAAAACCGGCCTGCGCCCTTCACTGCCTGGGGCAGTGCATGGAAGTGGGTCCGGTGGAGGAACTGGCCAAAAAGATGGCTGATAAGGGCAAGAAGGTAGTTATGTTTGTGCCTTAATGCAGAGCGCTCAGCTGTTTAGTCTGAGGTATTTATAAGCGAGCTCCAGTGCCATGACAGGTCCCTGGCAGGGACCGTTGTGGCATTGTGCTTTTAATGTCCTGGGTGTGCTGGCAGGTTTTACAAGCAGCAGGTGTGGGCAAGTCCGGAATATTCCTAATTTGATACAGCGCTGGCGAAACCTCAGCAGCCCGCATGTGGCGATTTTGCTGGTATGTACGCCATTCAGGAAATTGAAAATCCTAAAAAGGGATTGCAAACCTACTGCCGCCAGCCGGAAAAAATCGGTCCCAGGCCTTAATATATGCCGGTTCATTAGCTCTGTTATCTGTTTGGCATATTTATTGCGATATACTTTGGCGACTGCGGCAGAGCAAGTGCGCAGAAACTCCGGGGAGGTGGTTGTCTGGGCAGCAATGCCGGAAAGTAACTGCGATAGTTGACTACATAGTTAAGGAGGTACTACATAATGTGTTTTCGACCAGCTTCCTTGTCCAAGCCGACAGAGTGTCCAAATTGTAAGAAGAAGGTCTCGGCGATGGCTGGTATCAAGCAGAAGAAGTGTCCTTTCTGCGGCACCGAATTACCCACAGACAATGCGGAAAAGAAGTAGGGCATTTTCTGAGTATGAGCGCTAATATAGGTGATCTTGATGTAAATGAGGCAGGCCGGCAGGTAATAAGGCCTGCCTCTATACAGCATATTCCCGGGACACATTATGTCAGTAGTTTCGAGACCGGCGCGTGATTTGAAAATCAGGCTGTGCCTGGAAATTAAGCAGAGAAAAGAGGGGAAAAAATGTCGGAACAAAAGTATAATCGCTGGCTTATCCTGGTCGCGGCGATCGTAACCAACATCTGTATCGGGACTTTATATGCCTGGAGTGTCTTTTCCCTGCCCCTGGGTAAGGTATTTGGCTGGCCGGCAACGGCCATTGCCCTGGCGTTTACCATTAACCATGCCCTGAGTCCTGTGGCCATGATCGGCGGCGGTTATATCCAGGACCGTTTAGGTTCTAAAGCCAATGTGATTATCGGCGGTATTATGTTTAGTGTCGGTTTATTTATTACCGGTTTTGTTAGCAGTGTGGAAATGCTCTATTTTACTTACAGTGTCCTGGCCGGAATCGGCGGCGGGGTTGTTTACGCCGGCACCTTAGGCAATACAGTCAAATTTTTTCCGGATAAGCGGGGTTTGGCTTCCGGCCTGGTTGCAGCCGGGTACGGCTCCGGGGCCACGATTGTTGCGCCGATTGCCAGTTCTATGATTATCAGTGTAGGTGTGCTTACCACCTTTAAAATCCTGGGTGTTGTATTTTTTGCCGTTATATTCCTTTGCTCACTGGTTATTAAGAAGGCACCGCCCGGTTTTACACCGGCCGGCTGGACGCCACCTGCGGCTGTCAATGCCCCCCTGCCGGCAGCGGCCAATTTGGCCTGGACCCAGATGCTGCGGGATAAAGTCTGGTGGGTGGTGCTGGTCATGTTAACCTGCGGCGCTATGTCCGGGCTGATGATTACGGCCTTTGCCTCGCCCATCGGCCAGCAGATGTTTAAACTGACGCCAATGGACGCAGCCTTTTTTGTCAGTCTGGTTGCCATCTCTAATGCCCTGGGACGAGTAGCTTTTGGGTATATATCGGATAAAATCGGCCGTTCCAGCACCATCATGGTCATGTATGTTATTTCCGCATTGGCGATGCTGAATCTGGCTGTTACCGGCTCGGTAACCGGGTTTGCTATTTCCGGGATTGGGGTTGGCGCAGTCTTCGGCGGGTTCATGAGTACGATGCCGTCCATTATCAGTGAACGCTATGGCTTGAAAAATTTTGGGGTTAACTATGGGATTACCTTTATTGGTTTTAGTTTGGCCGCCATATTCGGCCCGATGACGGCGGCAACGGTGCGGGTAGCCACCGGGAATTATGAGCAGGCCTTCTGGATTGCGCTGGGTCTGAACGTACTGGGGCTGCTGTTTGCTATATTATTTAGGGCCCTGGATAAGCAAAGCAGCCGGAGTGGGATTGCCAAAGCCGGTACTATGTAGCCGGGTTAATGTGACAACAGCTTTACTTTCTTATTTGTAGTGACATTGGTCATTGCGTACGTCAACAGGTAATCAATTACCAATGTCATAATCAATGAAAACAATTCAGCAAATCCAAATTGAAGGAGAGTTTGCATGGAGGAGCAGAAAATACCGGGCTATGGTCAGCGGGGATTGCACTGGCAGGCAATTGCCGGGGAGAAACCAACCAGGCAGCGGGTGGTAGTGATACTCATCCTGTTGGTGACATTGTTAGTTGCGTATCTTGACCGGGTCAATATATCTGTACTGGTTGCCGACGACACCTTTCTGCAGGAGATGGGAATTAAAGGCGATGCCCTGGCAATGGGGTCGTTAATGTCAATTTTTTTGTTTACCTATGCCATAACTAACGCGCTGTTAAGCCCGCTGGGCGATTTATGGGGACCCCGTAAGGTAATGGCGGTGGCTATTGTTTTATGGATGATTTCCTGTGTTTACGGCGGCTTAGTATCTACCTTTGCCGGCATGGTTGCGGCCCGCTGTATTCTGGGACTGGGTGAAGGCATGCACTGGCCGATGCAGATGAAATATGTAAAGAACTGGTTTCCACCGCAGGAACGGGCCCGGGCAAACTCGACCTGGCTTATTGGTTTGACAGCGGGACCGGCGATAGCCATGCCGTTTATGGTATGGATCATCGGCGAGTGGGGCTGGCGCGCCAGCTTTTTCGCCCTGGCTGCACTGGGACTGATTCCGTTGGTGCTAATCTGGTTTTTTACTGCCGACAGCCCGCATAAAAGCAACCGGATTAATCATCTGGAACTGGATTATATCGAGCAGGGGTTACAGAGTGAGGCCCAGGCTCTGGCTACCGGGGCCGTAGCTGATGCCGACTCAGCCTGGGAGAACTGGAAAGGATTTTTGCTCAATTTCGATTACTGGCTATGTGTTGTTTTTTATGTTTTCAGTACCTCCGCCTGGTGGGGGCTTGCCACCTGGATTCCCTCTTATCTCAAACAAGCCATGGGTTTTTCGTGGCAGAGCATGGGGTTTTGGGCGAATGCCCCTTATGCCGCCGGCATTGTGGCCCTGATGATAGCCGGCTATGTAACAGATAAGATTGAGCGGAAAGCAACCTTCGGTATTTTGCATATGCTGGGGGCTGCTGTGGGCATTTATTTTGCCGCTCATGCTGCCGGGCAGATAGAGGCAGCCCTATGGCTTATTCTTGCTGTATCCTCCCTGCTTATTGGCCAGCCCGGCCATTGGGCTATTATCCAAAAGGTTGTGCCGGCCAAGGCCCTGGGGGCCGGCAGCGGCTTTGAGAGCTGCCTGGGCAGCCTGGGAGGCGCCATTACGCCAATGATTGTCGGCTATTTTATCAATATGACCGGCAGCTATATGGGCGGGCTGATGTGTTTGGTAATATTCTGCCTGATCGGTGCAGTGGCCATGGTTACGCTCTGGCTCCGGCGAGTCTGAGCAAGGGCGGTTTTACAGCAGTCAGACCGGTATAGCCGGTAGTTAGCTTTATGGTAAGGGGGCGGTTGTCCTGACAGTCAAAGTATATTTTGCCAGGCTGGCCGATGGCGCGGATACGCAGGCCCAGGTGCAGGCAATGCAGCGGCTTTACATGGCAGCCAACGCATCCGCGATCATCGCCGGTAATGATTTTGTGGCTATTAAACTGCACGTGGGGGAAGGCGGGAATATTACCCGCGTCAGACCGGAGCTGATACGCGCCTTGGTGGACAAGGTCAAGGCCGCAGACGGGAACCCATTTTTAACTGAAACTTCAACCCTGTACAAAGGTGAGCGGCATAATGCGGTTAAACATCTTATGCAGGCCCATCGACAGGGCTTTGGTATTGAGCAGGTAGGTGCGCCTTTTCTGATGGCTGACGGCTTGCTCGGTAATACCGAATATGAGGTGGCTGTTCCCGGGGAACTTCATAAAACAGTACATGTAGCCAGAGAGATTATGGGGGCTGATGCGCTGCTTGTTGTTTCCCATGCTACTGGGTGCATTTCTACAGGTTTAGGGGCCTGCATTAAAAATCTTGGCATGGGTTTAGCAAGCCGTAAGGGGAAAAGGCGGCAGCATTCGGCAATACTGCCCGCGATTGAGCAGAGCCTGTGTACGGGTTGCCAAAAATGCCGGAACTGGTGTCCGGCTGACGCTATCATAGAGCAGGAGGGCAAGATGAATATTGTTGCCCAGCGTTGTATTGGCTGCGGCGAATGCATTGCTACCTGCCGGTTCGATGCCGTCAAATATGATTTTAATGCAGATGAGGGTTTTCTTCAGAAAAGTATGGCTGAACACGCCTGGGGAGCCGTAATCCATAAGCCGGGTAAATGTTTTTATATTAATGTCCTAATGAATATGACGAAAAACTGCGATTGTCTTGTTAAAAAACTGGATGATAAATTAATACCTGATCTGGGTATTCTTGCAGCCTATGACCCGGTGGCTATTGACAAAGCAACCCAGGATCTGACGAAAACTGCTTACGGGCATACTTTAGGTCACCTGGCATTTCCTGAGCGCAACGCAGCCATTCAGCTGGAACATGCGGCCCAAATCGGTATGGGATCCCTGCAATATGAATTAACCGAGGTGTTCTGATAAGTTTGCAGCACCGGTTTGACCTGCGGCCTCCGGCTCAGTACAAGCCGGTGTTTTTTTTTGCCCGGCCTCGCTGTAGGCGGCGCTTGCCCGGGGCGGGTCATATAGAGAATGGGTAATTTTAAAATGAGACAAAAAAATGAAATGTTTCTCAAAATGAAAAAATGCGGCTAAGCGAGGCCTTCTGTTATTTATGGAATAAATGCTGTATCTATAAGGGCGTGCTGGTTTTGGGCCGCCAATAAGCAGTTGGCATGAGTTTTGCATTAGAAGTAGGCAACCAACAGGTTAATCAGGTTATAAAAATACCGGCCAGGCGGAAGGAAGTGCAAACAGAGCACAAACTGTGCCTGGCAGACACAAAGCTAGAGGTAGATATAGGAGGTTACACCATGCGCACCACAATTGTTGTTTTTACCAAGGTTCCTAAGGCCGGTGATACCAAGACCCGCCTTACGGCAAAAAGGGGAGGGATATTGACGCCGGCAGAAGCGATGGCTTTTTATGAAGGCTGCCTGCTGGATGTGATCAACGTTTGCCTTGCGGCCGGGAGTGGCGATGTCCGGGTCTGTTATAACCATGATGGAGACCGTGAATATTTGGAGAAATTACTGGCCAGGACTGCCGACCGGTCGCAGATCAAGGAAGTTTATGCCGACCAGGGCGGCAACTTTGACCAGTGTATGCAATATGCGGCCGATTATATTCTGAAAAATGGTGCGCCGGACCGGCTGGCCGACAGTGTGGTCATTGTCGGCGGTGACCTCCCCAGTTTGCAGCCTGCGATCCTGCAGGATACGGTGGCCAAGCTGGAACGCCTGGCAGGCAGCGAGCCCGGCCGGAATGCGGCCCGGAATATTGAGAATGCGCCAGCGGGACTGGGGGCGGCTTTGGTGGAAGGGGCCTGTCAGGAAGGGGGATTTTCGGTTGTTGGTTATACCTGTACCACACCCTTTGATTTCCACCGGGTATTTTATAACAACGAGGGCATAACGGCTCTGGATATGCTTGTCACCAAAGCCGCTCAGCAGAATATCCCGTTTGGGGTGGTTGAGGCCGCGCCTGATGTGGATATTCCTGTGGACCTGGCAAGTATGATTCCGGTGATTAAGGCGCTGGAACTGGCGGCTCAATGCGACAAAAACATTAAGGTGCCGGTAAATACCCTTGCCGTCTTAGGCGAAATTGGCCTGGAAAGCTCGGCCGTGCCGCCTAACCGCTGAGACCGGAGAGTCACGCCGCCGTGAAGGTCAGGGCGGGAGAGGAAACATAGATGGATATGCTAGCTAAGCAATGCAGCGAATGTGGTCAATGTACTGCTCTGTGCCCGTTACTGGCGGAAATTGGCGAAACCCCGGCCGCCATCGCCGGCCGGGGGGCGTCGGTCAACGAAGCCTTTAGCTGTTCACTGTGCGGTGCGTGTGCGGCGGTTTGCCCGCAGGGTTTAAGCCTGCAGCAGTTGTTTGCCTGCCGCCGGGAGGACGCGGTAAAGCAAGGTGAATTTGACAGTAATGAATACCGGTATCTGTTTCCTGACAGGCCAAATAACGTTATGAATATGTATCGCCGCTGTTATGGGGTTGACTATCGTGATCTGGAGAAGGATAGGGGCGGGGGAACCTGGTTTTTTCCCGGCTGCACCCTGCTGACTTATTCCCCGGGGCTGACCCGGGCCGTTTACCGCCGTCTGCAAAGTGACTGCGACTGCCGGGGCCTGTGGACAGACTGCTGCGGCAAGCCGCTGCGGCAACTGGGGCTGTGGACCAGAGCTGAAGCGATGCAGGTCCAACTGAAGGAATTTTTGCAACAGCATAACATAACCGGGATTATTACTGCCTGCCCCGGGTGTTTTTACGAGCTGAAGCCCGTTTTTGAGGCCTGTAATGTCAGTGTCCGGACCGTGTATGAAACACTGCGGTTTACGCCAGCCGACCGGAACAACAAAATCAGCTGTACGGTACATGATGCCTGCCCGGACCGGTTTACTCTCCTCTTTGGCAGGCAGGTCCGTCAGGCCCTGGTCCGGGCTGGTTTTACCCTGCGGGAAATGCCGCATAGCGGGGCCCAGGCCCTTTGCTGCGGCAGCGGCGGGCAGCTTTCCCATTTCCGTCCGGATTTGACCGAAAAACTTGTAGTCGCAAGACTGGCGGAAGCCCGGCAGGCCGGCGCCGATATTCTTATCGCCTACTGTCTGAGCTGTGTCCTGAAACTGGAAGGAAAATCCGCCATGCCGGTAACCCATGCCCTGAATGTACTTCTGGAGGTCAGTGAGGATTTTAGGGGGGCCAAGGCCCGGGCCGGCCAGATGTTTGCCGGTGCCGCCGGTGAAAGACGGTGGGCGAGGATGATGGCTGAGTAACTGCTTACAAAGGAGACCGAAAATCTTGAAATATCGTGAACTTGCGACAAAACTAACCAATATATTGACGCTCAGATGGTCGCCGGTGGCTGTAAAACTGTTGAAACCAGGCGAAGATGTGCCTGATCAGGTGTATGAGCCCTCAGTTCCGCTCAGGCACTGTCAGGCCATCACGATTGCCAGGCGGGGCAACAGCCTGTACATGCCGCCCCGCAAGCATGCCTGCCCGGACGGGGCGGCGATTATGGGGCTGATTCCCATGTCCCCCAAACTGCGGTCTGGCGAATTGTATCTGTTGTTTAAGAAATTGCCGACACTGGCCTGCGCCCGGAAAATGATAGCCACCCGTCAGGAGTTTGCTGCCGGGACCTATGCGGCGACAGTGCTGGCTCCGCTGGAAGAGGCCGGCTTTGAGCCGGATGTAGTCATCTTCACCCTGTATCCGGAACAACTGATGTGGCTGTGCTGTGCCGCCAGCTATAGTACGGGCGAGCGCCATGCCTTCCAGACATCAGGCTACAATTCCACCTGTGCCGATTTGACAGTCCAGGTTATGAAAAATCAGAAGATGAACATTTCCTTTGGCTGTTATGGTGCCAGGGCGATCAGCGAGATCAGTGATTTTGAAGCCTATGTTTCCGTGCCCTGCCGGGAGTTGGCAACCTTAGTGGCCGCGCTGGAGAAGCTGGCAGTCAAAAGCATTCCCGAGGCGCGGCGGAAAATATATATGCCGCCGGTTATTGATAAAGTCTCTGTACCCGGACCGGCCAGTGCCAATACGGTTGATATCCGGATTGATGGCGACCGCTGTACAGGCTGTGGGTTATGTGAGGCCTTTTGTCCGGAAGCGGTGCTGCAGCTGGCAGCGGCCGGCGGCCGGCAAAAGGCCAGGGCGACGGCGGCGGAAAAATGCTGCGCCTGTTATACCTGCGCCGGCCAGTGTCCGCAAAAAGCCATACAGCTGACAATCCGGTAAAACAATGCTAAATTCGCATGATATTGGGGGAACAAGGATGAGCGAAATAAAAAAGACAGCCTGCCATTTCTGCCATATGAACTGCGGCATGCTGGCGACAGTCGAAAACGGTGTTGTGACCAAAGTGGCGGGAGACCCGGAGCATCCGTTTAATGCCGGGGCGCAGTGTCCCCGGGGGGCTTCGGCTTTAGAGCATTTAAACCATCCCAACCGCATCAACTACCCGTTGAAACGGGTTGGTGAACGCGGGTCAGGCCAATTTAAACGGGTATCCTGGGAAGAAGCCTTAGATGACATTGCCGCCCGCCTGGCGGCTTTAAAAGCAAGGTATGGGGCTGAGACAATCGCTACTACCGGGGGGACCAACCGGACTGATGATTTTGCCCGGCGGCGTTTTTTTAACCTCCTGGGCAGTCCTAATGTTGTGCACACAGCCCCGGTGTGCTGGATTCCCAACTTCTTAACCGAGGCGGCGTCTTATGGCTGGGCGGCCTTCGACCCGGAGATTATGGGAGCAAAGTGCGTGGTTGTCTGGGGCCATAATCCCGGCGCTTCCTATTTGCCGGAGATGCGCGGGTTGTTGCAGGCCAAGGCCAATGGCACCAAGATCATCGTCATTGACCCGAACTACAGTGAAACAGCCGCTAAGGCCGACCTCTGGCTGCCCCTTAAGCCCGGCTCAGACAATGCGCTGGCCTTAGCCTGGCTGAATATCATTATCAATGAAGGGTTATGTGACTATCAGTTTATTGAAGACTGGACCGTGGGTTTTGAAGAACTAAGCGACAGGGTACAGGAATATACGCCGGAGTGGGCGGCTGAAAAAACCGGCCTGGCGCCGGAATTGATTATAGAGAGCGCCCGCATCTATGCAATGAGCAAACCGGCCTGTATTCAGTGGGGGGTGGCCACCGATCAGTTAGGCCGGGGCAGTTCCGCCTCGGCCCAGGCCCGGGTGGCCCTGCGGATTATCTGTGGTAATCTTGATGTTCCGGGCGGTGATGTTATGCCTGGCCCCCACCCGACCTTTATCACCGACTGGGAGCTGGAATTAAACGATATGCTGCCGGCAGCGCAGCGGGCCAAACAACTGGGCTCAGACCGGTTTAAGCTGAATTCCTGGCCTGGCTATCAATTGCTGACAGACAATATGCTGCGGGTATGGGGCAAAAGTATTCCGGCCGAATGGTTTTGTGAGGCCAACCCCTCGACTGTGTTCCGGGCGATGGCGACCGGTGACCCTTATCCGGTAACAGCCTGCATTGTACTGGCCAATAACCCCCTGGTATCTTATGCTAATTCCAAATTAGTCTATAAAGCCCTGAAGAATCTGGAGCTGCTGGTGGCTATGGAATACTGGATGACACCGTCTGCCATGCTAGCCGACTATGTTTTACCGGCTGCGTCGTGGCTGGAGAGGCCGGTTATGACTACCACCTATGGTGTTTCCGACTGGCTGATCGCTTCGGAGAAGGCGATAGAGCCGATGTTTGAGCGGAGAACAGATACCGATTTCTGGCGGGAGCTTGGTCTTCGTCTGGGGCAGGCTGAGTACTGGCCCTGGGAAACAGACGAAGATGTATTTAAATACCGGCTTGACCCGCTCGGTCTGGAGCTGGAAAGCTATGAGGAGTTTGTGCAGTGTTACCGAATGCATTTTGCTGAACGGGAATATCAGAAATATCAGACCAAAGGCGTGGCCACTCCGTCCGGTAAGATCGAGCTGAAGATTTCAATATTTGAGCAATTGGGCTATGATCCGCTGCCCCACTATGTAGAGCCCCCGTTTAGCCATGAGGCCAAACTGGAGCTGGCGGCCCAATATCCCCTAAGCCTTGTTGCCGGTGGCGGCTTTATGCCGTTCTTCCATTCGGAACACCGGGAAATGACCAGAATCAGACTGTTGCGGCCCTATCCGCGGGTAGCCATTAATCCGGCTTTGGCCCGACAGCTGGCTATCCAGGAAGGTGACTGGCTCTGGATTGAGACGCCGACCGGCAAGGTCAAACAGACCGCGTTTATTACCGCGGCGGTGGCGCCTGATGTTGTTCAGGCCGAGCGGGGCTGGTGGTTCCCGGAAAAAGAGGTAAAAGACCCGGAGTTGATGGGGGTATTTGAATCCAACATCAATGTATGTGTGGATGATGATCCGGATACTTGTGACGAGCTCTGCGGCAGCTTTTGCTCCCGGGGCATTATGTGCCGGATTTCGAAAGTGGAGGGGAACGCCTGATGCACTGGGGAATGCTGATTGATCTGAAAAAATGCGTGGGCTGCCACGCCTGTACGATAGCCTGCCAGAATGAGCATACCTTGCCTTTTGCCATGAAATACTGCAAGGTGGCCAAAGTGGGACCTGTTGGCGAATATCCCAACATAACCTCTTATAATATTACGACCGGCTGCATGCACTGTGCCGATGCTCCCTGTGTTGACGGCTGCCCTACCGGCGCGAGCCACCACCGGGACGACGGTATTGTGACAATTGATCCGGATAAATGTGTGGGCTGTTTATTCTGTATGGTGGTGTGCCCATATGGTGTCCGCCAGTTGAATGAGGAAAACGGTATTGTGGAAAAGTGCACCCTGTGTTTTAACCGGCTGGACGAGGGGATGGTTACGCGCTGTGTGGAGACCTGTCAGCTGCAGGCCAGATCTGTCGGGGATCTTGATGATCCTGACAGTGACCTGGTTAAAATGATCCGGAAGCATAATGCCCAGCCGCTGTACCCCCATTTAGGGACGAAACCATCAATTTACTATATCATGCCATAGGAGGGGTTGGAATGGAAAAGCAGCAAGCGTATTGGGGCAGCTTGCCCGCGTGGTACTTTTTCCTGGCCGCAATGGGGGCCATGCTGTTTGTTATTGTTGCGGTAACCGATCTGACGGGCAACAAAATAGCCGGACATATTAATGGCTGGGCCGGACTGGTGTCATTTACCGTGGCTGTTATCGGCGCCTTGTTACTATTAATTGAGTTGACCCATAAAAGCAGGGGCCATTTAGTAAATGCCCGCCCGTTTGCGTCGGTCATGAGCTTTGGCTCGCTGCTGCAAAGCCTGTATATTCCGCTGGTGTTTATCTATGCGACGTTTTTCTTTAGTTTTATTCCCTGGGCGGGGCTTGGCTGGCTCAGGACGATCGTTGCGGTGCTGGCCATTATAACGGCATTGCTTTATGTTACGTATCCGGGAATTGAGCTGGGTGAGGCCAAGGGCCGGTCTTTCTGGAATGGCGGCGGGCTGGTGGGGGTCTTTTTGGTCAACGGAGCGGCGACCGGGGCGGCGGCCCTGCTCCTGCTGCTGGTGGTGCTTGGTTATGCTGAGCATGCCTATATCGCCGCCATCAGCGGTTTGGCGGCCGGTCTGCTGCTTATCCAGCTGCTTACTGTGCCGGGCTATGTGCTCGGAATGAAGCTGTCTTCAGCGGAGGAGGCCCGGCGGGGGGCCAATACATTATGGCAGGGTGAATTCAGCAACACCTTCTGGGGCGGGGTCATTATCCTGGGGACGGTCCTGCCGCTGTTGATTAACCTGCTTTTTTCCTCAATATACTGGCTGGTTATTGCCGCGGTGCTGATTCTTGTTGGCGGCATCTGCTTCCGGCTCACTTTCTTACGGGCGGCGGTCCGGGTTATTCTGCCTGGTGAGGAACGGCCGGAAATGAGTAAAGAAGAAATTGCCAAGCTGGCTGTCGCCCTTGAAGCCCGCTGGCAGGAAAAGGCTTGTTGGTTAAATCCTCACAAGTAAAGCAGGGATATTACTATGAATACTGAGATCGTATTTGCCACCGGCAAGGATGAAGAAGAATTGCAAGCCTTGTTTACAGCGTGCGGGATGGGCCTTGCCGGTGATATAGATGAGCATATGCTGATAAAACAGGATCATAAGATTATAGCCGGAGCGATGCTGTCTCAGGTTGATGACAGCCGGTTTCATCTGCTGGTATTTGCGGTCAGCGCCGACGCGCGTAATCAGGGAACAGGCCGGCAATTGCTGCAGGAACTGCTGCACAGGCCGGGGCACTATTGCCGGCCTGAGTTTGGCAGCCATAGTGCTCAGCCTTACCAGGTAACGACAGTTGCCAAAGGGGCAGCGGCCCGCTTTTATGAACGGAACGGATTTGCGGCCTGTGATTTTTCCGCCCTTGCTTATCCGTATGACAGGCAGTGTGAGGCCTGCCCGGAGAAAACAGCCTGTCAGCCTGTGGCGATGATGTTTGCGCGCCCCTAAGATACTTGTGGCAGAATGACCGAAGGAGCGAACCGGAAATGAAAGG
>JAEWGR010000065.1 GCA_023388195.1 Bacillota bacterium | reverse complement strand
GACGGGACTGCTTCCGAGGCTTTTATTATCCTTAACCTTGAGCAGCGTCTGGTGTTAATTGGCGGCACTCACTATGCCGGGGAAATGAAAAAATCAATATTTTCGGTTATGAATTTTATTTTACCGGAAAAAAATATTCTGTCGATGCACTGCTCGGCCAATGTGGGAACAAAGGGAGATACGGCCCTGTTCTTCGGGTTGAGTGGCACCGGCAAAACCACTTTGTCAGCCGATCCGGAGCGCCGTTTGATTGGCGATGATGAGCATGGCTGGAGTGATAAAGGGATTTTCAATGTTGAAGGTGGTTGTTACGCCAAGTGTATTGGCCTTAAGCATGAGACAGAACCACAGATCTGGGAGGCTATCCGGTTTGGTTCTGTCCTGGAAAATGTAGTGGTTGACCAGGTAACCGGCCGGCCGGATTTTGCGGATGACTCTATTACTGAAAACACGAGGGTTGCTTATCCTGTTGACTATATTCCGAATGCCTTAATTCCCGGCGTGGCCGGACATCCGCAAACAATTGTGTTTCTAACCGCTGATGCTTTCGGCGTTTTGCCGCCGATTGCCAAGCTGAATGCCGAGCAAGCCATGTACCACTTCTTGTCAGGGTATACCAGCAAGCTTGCAGGTACTGAACGGGGTATCACCGAGCCGCAGGCTACATTTTCGGCTTGTTTTGGCGCTCCGTTTTTGCCACTGCCTGCTTTACGGTATGCTGAACTGCTGGGCGAGAAACTAAAGTCGCATCAAACAAATGTATTTTTGATTAATACCGGCTGGTCAGGGGGGCCCTATGGTGTTGGCCAGCGGATGAAGCTCGCTTTTACAAGAGCCATGGTGACTGCCGCAATTGAAGGTCAATTGGACCACGTGGACTATCGGCTTGATCCGGTATTTAATGTCTATGTTCCTAACAGCTGCCCGGGTGTACCTGCTGCCATTCTTACTCCCCGTGATACCTGGGAGGATAAGGACAACTATGATCGCAAAGCCAGGGAATTAGCCCGTTTATTTGTAGACAATTTTAGCAGATTTACTGATAATATAACGCCTGAGATTATCGCCGCCGGGCCCAGAGCGTAATTACAATGAAAAGACTTGGCATAAAGCCAGGTCTTTTCTTCTTGGTTCAGAAAGTATAGCAAGCTTTGAACCTAAGTAAGCATGACTAAACTGGTGTCGGCGCCCCGATTCGTCTTATTCTATAGCCGGCAGTTTTTGTTTGAGTTGCAAAACCGGAGCGAATAAGTCGCCTAATTTGGCAGTGCGTTGGAGTACCTGGTCGGCAGTAAAGGATAACAATTCCGGCTTTTTCTGATCAATCAGGTTGACAATTTCTTCCCAGGTTGTGGGGGTTGAAACAGTGGGGTGTTCTTTAGCGCGAAGTGAATAAACACAAACAGTTGTTTTGTGTTCATCATTTTGGCTCCAATCGATAAACACTTTACCGCCGCGCAGGGATTTTTTCATGTTGGCAACAATGCGGTCAGGGTATTTTGCCTGAAGGCGGCCAGCAAGCACCCGGGCGAAATGCTTAGTGTTTTCATAACTTACCGTTGTATTAAGCGGTATATAAATCTGAAGCCCCTTCGAGCCAGAGGTCTTGGGGAAGCTTTGTAATTCGTGCCTGTCAAAGTATTCTTTCAGGAGCAGGCCCACCTGCGCACAATCCACGATGGTTGCCGGCGGACCGGGATCAAGGTCAAAAACAAGACAAGCTGGCTGGTGAACTGCCGGGGCTACAGACAATGAGGTATGGAGCTCAAGGGCCGCAAGATTGGCAGCCCATACTAAGGTCGGTAAGTCAGAGGCGTTACAAAAGTTTATGTTGCGGTTATTGCTGCCGCTCCATACCGGAATAGTCTTAACCCAGTCAGGGTGATGGACCGGACATTCTTTTTGGTAAAAAAATTTACCCTCGGCCCCATTGGGATAACGCTTAACTGTCAACGGGCGATTGCGTAGATGGGGCAGCAGAACAGGCGCGATACGGATATAGTAGTCCAGCATCTGGCCTTTTGTGAAACCTGTAGCCGGATAAAATACCTTATCAAGATTACTTATTTTCAATATGTGTCCGCCTACATCGATCGTGGTCCTGGTCTTGTTGTCACTGGGCACTGGCTTTTTTCCTCCTGGGTGCCGCTATTTGCTTAGCGGCTTTGCCCTGCGCGGAGCCTTTACCACCGCTGTCATTTTTATTCTTAATTGCCGAGATGCTGGCCTCAAGCGCAGCCATCAGATCAATTACTTTGCCACCTTCCTTAGCCTCAGGCTGGCTGATTACGGTTTGGCCCTCGGCTTTTTTCTCCAGCATTTCCAGGACTTGTTGGTAGTATTGATCATGGTATTTGTCAGGTTGGAAGCCGGTAGACAAGGATGCTATCAGTTGTTCGGCCATCGCCAGCTCTCTGGTATCTGGTTCGGGGATATCCAGAGGCAATTCTTCCAATTGGTCGGCCCCGATGATCTCGTCAGCGAAATGCATGGTCGACAGGGCCAGTGCTTTGCCTGCCGGGCGGATAGCAGTAAGATATTCTTTGTTACGCATAACAACACGGGCAATTGCCACCTTCCCTGTTTTTGTCATGGCAGACAGCAGCAGGGTGTAGGCTTTACCAGCCCCTTTATCAGGCGTAAGATAATAACAACTGTCATAGTACAGGGGGTCAATCTGGTCAAGGTCAACAAAATCCTCAATTGATATTGTACGGGCATTTTTAGGCTGAATGGCTTCCAGTTCATCGCTGGTAACAACTACATACTGGTCGGGGGCGATTTCATAGCCTTTAACGATATTTTCAGCAGGAACCTCTGCCCCGTCCGTTGGGCAGATTTTTTTTAGGCGGATACGGCAGCCATCAGATTGGCGCAGTTGATTGAAATGTATGGATTTTTTCTTAACGGCGTTGTAGAGCTTAACGGGAATATTGACAAGACCAAAACTAATTGAACCACTCCACATTGGGCGGGGCATAGACACACCTCCGGTGATTAGTCTTCACGAATTATCTGACGAGGGTCTTTATCATCTCTCAACCCTTTAAAAGCTGGATGGCGCAGGGTATTATTAGGTGTCCATTCTGTAAACTCAAATTCTCCGATTAAGACTGGCTCGACAAAATGAGCGTTTTTAACAGCCGGATCCTGGGCAAATGGATTGGTTTGCCTTGTTAACGATTCCAGACGTTTACTTAACATGGCCAGGAAATCCTGCGTAAAACCAGTACCGGCTTTGCCGGCGTATAACAACTGTTGCGGAATGCCTCTAGCGGTAGCTATTTGTGGCAAAACATCATAATAACCAATAAGCACGGCACCAATTGTGCCAGCGCGGGTTCCCTGGCCGGGAACCCAACCGCAAATAAGCAATTCCTGTCGGTGCTGATTTTTGATTTTGAGCCAGGCACCGGTGCGTTTGCCCGGTTGATAACTGCTGTCAAGACGTTTGACGATAATTCCCTCCAGGCCTAGTTTGCGGCTGGCAGCCAGGATGTCACTGCCATTACCTGTTTTATAGGCAGGGGTTTGCCAGTGAGCACCGTCAAGCCGCAGGTTTTCCAGTATGGCCCGCCGCTCGCTATACGTTTTATGCAGGAGCAAACTGCCATTAAGCGACAAAATGTCAAAGACCATATAGTGCGCCGGCACCTTCTGCATCATTTCCCGGATTGTTTTATCCTGAGTGAGTCCCATGCGGTGCTGCAGGCGGGAAAAAGACGGGAGGCCGGACGAATTAAAGGCCACAATTTCGCCGTCGAGAATCAGCTCGGTATAGTTGCTGCCTGTTTCTTCAGCCAATGCGAGAAACTCGGGATATTGCCCGGTAATATCTTTAAGGTTACGGCTCAGCAGCTTGTATTTGTTTTTTTCCAGATAAAAGATAGCTCTGATACCGTCCCATTTAATTTCAAAGCTGCATTTGTCTTGTTCGTCAGGCAATGAACCGGGCTTGGCCAGCATTGGTTTAATCATTGGCATAGTGTCCTCATAAGGTTATTTTGGTCTACCAGAATTCAGTGGACATAAGAACGACTTACCCTAAAGGGCACAGGCCGCTTCTGTCAGCGTTCTGCGGGACTTGGTGCAAGCCCAAGTCTTTTCTTATTCTTAGTTTTTACAGGACAGTCAAATATATTACACAAAATAAAAACAGACCGGAATAACCGGTCTGTCAAAGTCAATAAGTTATTTATCTGTTGGATTGGAAGCAATCGCGGCAATATACAGGTTTACCGGCTGTAGGACGGAAAGGAACCTGGGTCTGAATGCCACAAGCGCTGCAGGTAGCATCAAACATTTCGCGTTGAGGACGGGCATTGCCGCCGCCCATGCGACCACCATTTTGACGTTTTCTAGCTGCGCGGCAATCCGGGCAACGGGAAGGATCGTTTTGGAAACCCTTTTCCGCATAAAACGATTGCTCCGATGCGGTGAAAGTAAAAGCTGCGCCGCATTCTTTACAGGAAAGATCTTTGTCTTGAAAATCCATCTCTAACC
>JAEWGR010000043.1 GCA_023388195.1 Bacillota bacterium | reverse complement strand
GCCATGGACGGGCCGACGGCAAGGCTTCCAAAAGGATAGTAAGCAGGGGATAGGCGGTATGCGCGGCAAACGCTGCGTCGATATACAAAGCAGCTTGCTGGGCCAGCACGGCCTTTGCACAGGCAATAAACTGTCTGACAACCGGTAACTGGAGATAAAAATTGCCTGTTTGAAAAACTACGCCGTACCGGCGCGCGGTTCTGAGGCATCTCACCATATCCTGGTTATGCACAGGCTGTTCCTGCATCACATGGATACCCCGGGCGAGCAGTTGCAGCGCCAGGCCGGTGCCGCTGCCGCCCAAAGCCCCGGTACGCAGCACGATGCAGGCAAAATCAATGTCCGCCGGCAGTTGATTGACAGCGGTGTATAAATTTACGCCATAGGCGGCCGCACATTGTTTTGATCTCTCACTCCCCCTGGCCAGCAAGCCGGCAAGTTCAAACTCTTCCGGCCGCCTCTGCAGTGCCTCCAGATAAAACTGTCCGAAGGTGGAGCCGCACACCACGGTGCGTATTTTTTTCCTTTTCATAGTCCCTCCCACCGCCTGCCTCAAATCACTGGCAGAATGTTTTATACCATGCAGCTTGTCCGACTACACCCAAGACTTTTGTCTGGTGAATTAATAATTAAATACTGTTTTCAGCCTTTCGGTTTCACTAATCAGATGCTCAAACTGTTCAAGGTTTAACGATTGGGCTCCGTCAGATAAGGCTTCTTCCGGCCGGGGATGGACTTCTATCATAATGCCATCGGCCCCAATGGCCATCGCCGCTTTTGCCATTGGCAGAATCATCTCCTTCCTGCCGGTGCCATGACTGGGGTCGACAATAACCGGCAGGTGACTAAGCTGTTTTACAGCTAATACCGCACTTAAATCCAGTGTATTTCTGGTATATTTTTCGAATGTCCTGATGCCCCGTTCACACAGAATTACCTTGCGGTTGCCGCCACACATAATATATTCAGCCGCTGCGAGCCACTCGTGAATCGTGGCCGACAGTCCCCGTTTCAAAATAACAGGAGCATTTGATTTTCCTACTTTTTTTAATAAATCAATATTTTGCATATTTCTGGAGCCGATTTGTAAAATGTCTGCATATTGGGAGACAACGTCAACCATTTCTGTACTCATCACTTCCGTGCTGACAATTACATTGTATTTTTGCTGCGCCGCATGTAAAATGGATAAGCCCTCAACACCTAAGCCCTGAAAAGCATAGGGTACTGTTCTTGGTTTAAAGGCCCCGCCCCGCATAAATACAGTGCCTAGTTTTTGAATCACTTTGGCTGTCTGAAATATCTGTTCTTCACCTTCCACTGCGCAGGGGCCGGCAATCACGGCAAAGTTTCTCCCGCCGATACTTGTATTGCCAAAATCAATAATTGTCTTATGGTCATTGTGCTGTTTCTTTACTTTTTGTAAATCGTCCATTGTCCTCTCTCCCTCCCAGTTGTTGGAAAAGAATGCGGGCGACAGACCGCAAAAGAGCCTCCCTGGCTGTTTGCAGAAAAAAATGATTGCCGCTGAGCATTTCCAGGGTAAAATTGCCGTTTGAATAGTGCGCCCAGGCTTCCAGCTCGGCACGTGTCGCCTCCTGATCCTCGGTGCCGCCAAAGGCCGCAATCGGACAAGCCAGCGGTTCAGTCGCCCCGCAGGTATAGGTTTCGTCAATTGTAAAGTCCGCCCTCAGAATGGGAATAAACAGTTGCATAAGCTCGCTGTTTTGCAGAAACGCCTCCGGTGTGCCGGAAAAACGGCGCAGCTCCGTAATAAACGCCTCATCCGGCAGATGACGAAGAGGCTTCGGTTCCGCTATATGGGGAGCGCGGCTGCCGGAAACGATCAGACAACAGGGCTCAATCCGCCATTTGCGGTAAAGATTCCGGGCGAGCTCGAAAGCAATGCGGGCTCCCAGGCTGTGGCCGAACAGAATGAAAGGCTGCTGCAAATAGGGAATAATCCCTGCTGAGATTGCATCTATCAGCGTGGGCATGTCATATAAAAGCGGCTCTCCTATCCGGTTTTCCCGGCCTGGCAGCTGTATAGGGTATACCCCCACAAAATCAGGGAAAGCCCGGGTCCAGCCCTGGTACATAGAAGCGCCGCCGCCGGCATAGGGCAGGCAGAACAGACGTATCCGGTCTTTGGCTTCAGGCCGGATGCGCAGCCACGGTGAGGCTGTTTTGCTAAACTCCATAATGAACTCCTCTTGTTATTTTCTTCATAAGCACATGATAATAAGAATGATTATCATTGTCAAATATCTCCAGTTGCAGAATTTTACTTATTTTTACAAAAAAGCTTCTAATTTCTTCCAATATCTAACTGAATCATACTTATTGATTATGATTTTCATTCTCACTTGTTAATGACAACTATATCTGCCCTTGTCTGTATACATTTAACGGTTTTTCAACATTTTGCAATACCGGCCCCGCACATGGCCTGCAAGTGCAGTCCTTGCCAAAGATACTCGTCGCTCTGGAGAAAAATAAAAGAACTTATTTGTCCGCTACAAGACAAATAAGTTCTTTTTTAAATTACTCTGTTATATCGGTTTAGACACCCGGTTTAATCCTTATACGTTGAATTTGGACACCGCCGCCTGCAGGTCCTGCGCCAGTAGGGCCAAAGACTGGCTGGCTGTTGAGATTTCTTCCATCGAGGCCAGCTGTTCCTCAATCGCTGCCGAAACCCCCTGGGACTCACCAGCTGATTTTTTGCTGAATTCGTCAATCTTTTTCACAGACAGCACCGTCTGTTGACTGCTGGCTGCCATCTGCTGAATGGAGGTCGAAATCTCTTTCACCTGGTTGGAAACCTGGGTGACCACCGCCATAATTTCTTTGAAAGCAACTCCGGCACCGTTGACCACGGCAGTCCCCCGCTGTACCTCCTGCGTGCCTTCGTTCATGGCTGCTACCGCTTTATCGGTCTCTCCCTGGATCTCACCAATGAGCTCAGCGATTTTTTTGGCTGCTTCCTGCGACTGCTCAGCCAGCTTCCGGACTTCTTCCGCTACCACCGCAAACCCCCGGCCCTGCTCGCCGGCCCGGGCTGCCTCAATGGCAGCATTTAAGGCCAACAGGTTCGTCTGCCCGGCAATGCCGGATATGGTGTCCACAATCTGGCCAATTTCCTTCGAGCGTTCCCCCAGCTGGACGACGACCTGGGCCGAGGCAGTGACGGTATCCCGAATCTGATTCATCTGGATAACCGCTTTTTCCACTTCCTGATCGCCATTTTTTGCTTTCTCGGCCGCCTGGGCCGACTGACCGACAACCTGATTGGCATCGGCGGCTATTTGCTGAATTCCTGCCGATAATTGTTCCATAATGCCAGAGGTTTCATTAGCCACTTCCATCTGGGCAGCGGCGCCGCCCGCCACCTCCGTAATTGAGGACGCAATATGGTTGGCGGCCTGTGTCGATTGCTCCGAGTTCGCTGTCAGCTGCTCGGCCGAATTGGCTACAAGTCCGGCATTGGCCTGAATCTTGCGGATGAGCTCGGTCAGGTTGCTGATCATGGCGTTAAAGGCCTCGGCCAGCAAACCAATCTCGTCGGACGATTTTATATCTGTCTTCTTGACCGACAAATTGCCGGCAGCAACGCTTTTGGCAGCCGCAACCAGAGCAAGAATGGGTTTAATGGCTATGCCGGCAAGCACAAAAGCAATACCGCCGGTAAGGATAATTAAAAATAAGCCAATAAAAGCCGTATAAGACGCCTGTTCAATACTTTTGGCGACAGCCACGCTGTAGGGGATTTCCGTACAAATCAGCCAGCCTGACTTTTCATGTTTCATATAGCTGACAAGCATCTGTTTGTTGTCCATTTTCACTTCCCCGGCCCCGCTGCTGCCGGCCAACCCCTTTTGGACAAACTCCAGCCCCGATAGATCGGTCCGCTCCTCCGGCTTTTGCATGTCCTTAGTCGGATGGGCCAACAGCTTGCCCTCCCGGTCCAGAATATAGACAGTGACCTGCTCTTTGGACAGGCCTTTGACAAATTCATTTAAGACCGACAGCTCAACCGTACCCTGGATAACCCCGTTTATCTTGCCGTCACTGCCTTTCACCGGCACGGCCAGCACGGAAATAAGGTGCCCGTTATCCTTGCTTACAAGCACCTCCGAGATAACCTCTGCGTGTCCCTGCATAGCCAGCTTAAAAAAGTTGCGATCCGACACATTGGTCAGCCGCAGATCGTCACTTCTGGCAACCTGCGTCCCATTCGCCCCGGTAACCACTATCGGATTCAAATCTGTATACACCTTGGCTGCATCAATAAGGAGCGGTTTGATGCCGGCGCCATCCTGGGCCCGTACACTGGGGTTAACCGACAAAACCTTAACACCGTATAAATTCTTGTCGATAAAATTATTTATCTTTTCCTGAACAATTTCGGTTCGCTTTAAATTCTCTGACAAAGCCGTTTCCTTTGCTGTTTGCATCGAATTGTTTAAGCTAATTCCCGTGAAAATAATAAGCGGCAGTGAACTGGCAACCAATAGTGCTAATGTTAGTTTCTTCTTAATGTCCATAAATTGCCTCCTCGTGTTTTGAAACAGTTATTGATTAACTTGCCCCCTGGAAGACGGTTCCGCATCAGACTCCTTCCCTTGCCAACTCTATACTCCAGCCTTCATTTCTATATAATGCACCTGGCAAAACCAACATAAATTATAAGAAAAATCATTCTATTGCTATTTTACATGTTCACTACACTTTATTAAATGAGCCAAAAGTCCCATATCACCGCCGCCGACCCAGTTCAGAGCTGGCTCAAAAGACTGTTTCCGTGTGTCAAAAATCCTCGGTTTAACAATCGGACTGACTCAAGGGGACTCAAGGGGACGGTTCTCGTGAGTCAAAAAAATGCCCGGTTCGCCAACCGGATCTTGTCTGCAGGTAAAATACTCTGTAAAATTCAGCAAATTGGGCAGGTAATTGCTGCCAGCTAGCGAAGATTATATTATCAAATACAGTTTAGTCGGAGGTGCTGAAGTATGAGTATTAAAAACAAAATTATTATGGTTATGCTTTCATCCCTGCTTATCACTACTTTGCTGGTAAGTGCCCTGCAGTTATATACGGTCTACCGTTCCTCCGGGCACGATGCAACCCTCAATATGGAGATGTTAAACGGGATCTATTCCGGCATTCAGAGCAGTGCCTTCGCCCTGCTCGCAGCCCTGATCATTGTGGGCATTGGTTCCTGGCTGATTATTGGCCGTCTGTTTCAGCCGCTTACTTATATGACCAGGGAGGTATTCCGGTTGGGGCAAGGCGATTTAACCCTGGTCATCAACAATTCGTCGCAGGATGAAATCGGTCAACTATCGACGGTAATCAATGTTACTGCCGAAAACCTGCGCAATATTGTCGGCACAGTGCAAAATAATGCCCGGCTGATTTCTTCCGCCAGTGAAGAACTGGCCGCCGCTACCGACGAAGTAGGCCGGGCCGTCGGACAGGTGGCCCAAACAGCCGGTGAGATCGCCAAAGGGGCGGAAGAGACAGGACGGATGATGCAAAATGCCGCCAGCCGGACAGCCGAGCTCAGTGAGTTATCAGGGGCGGTAACCCAGGAGATGCAAGTATTAAATCAAAATGCCCAGGCCATTGGGACAGCAGCGGAAAAGGGCCAGACAGCCATTCACCGGGCCACCGATGTCATCCAGGGTATTGCCGACACGACACGTATTAATGCCGGCCTGGCCTGTAATCTCAGTACAAAGTCCCAGCAGGTACGGGAGATTGTAGAGATGATTAACGCTATTGCCGGCCAGACAAATCTGCTGGCCCTGAATGCCGCCATTGAGGCTGCCCGGGCCGGTGAGCATGGCCGCGGTTTTGCGGTGGTGGCCGAGGAAGTAAGAAGACTTGCCGAACAGTCCAGCCAGGCCTCGGCTCAAATTGAGACGATTATCCATGATATGCTGGCTGATATCGACAAGGTTGTCAGCGAGTCAGGCAAAGCCACTACTGCCGTAGCCAACGGGGTGACGACAATCCATGAGGCTAACACCAGCTTTACTGACATCAACAGCCATATTGCCGCTACTATTAATAAAGTGACCGTTGTCACGCAGCTGGCCGGCCAGCAGGCCCAGGCCGCCAACGTCCTGAAAGATGTGGTCCAGAATGTGGCGGCTGTAACCGAGCAGTCGGCTGCCGCCACCGAGACAACGGCCGCAAGCGCCGAGGAGGTCAACGCCTCGGTCCAGGAAATCACGGCCAATGCCACCTCCCTTAGTCAGGTGTCAGGCGAACTGCAGGCGGCGGTCGCCAAATTCAAATTAACCTGATGGTGCCAAACCCCTGAAGCCAAGCCTATTAGTGGCTTGGGGTAGCAACCGCTATACTTCTGATCATGCAAAAATCCGCCGTTATTCCGGTGACTACGGAGCGGCGGATTTTGCTCTGACTGCATGTGCATGGATTCGGTATTCTTGATCAAACTAGAATAAATATAGGCAGGTTATAAGGAGACAGAAAGATGGGGCATAACCACAACCACAGCCAGGGCGGACACACCCTGAAAAGTAGCAATCGGACCGCACTGACAGCAGCACTTATTATTACCGCCGGCATAATGGTCCTGGAATTTATCGGCGGGCTGTTTACCAACAGTCTGGCCTTGCTCTCCGATGCCGGTCACATGCTCAGTGACACAACCTCGCTGGGGTTAAGCCTGTTTGCCGCCGTGTTGGCGTTGAAACCGCCGTCACCCCAAAGAACCTACGGGTTTTACCGGTTTGAGATTCTGGCCGCATTTGTTAATGGCTTAACACTCTTTGCCATTGCCGGCTTTATTGTCTGGGAGGCCTATGAACGTTTTTTTGCACCGCCCCAGGTAAACAGTGGCTATATGATCGGGATTGCGAGCCTTGGGTTGCTTGCCAACCTGGTGAGTGCGCGGATTCTGACCGGTCAGGGCAATATGGAGCAAAGCATTAATCTGCGCAGTGCCTATCTGCATATACTGGGTGACGCACTGGGCTCGGTCGGCGCTATTATCGCCGGGTTACTAATGTACTTTTTCTCCTGGTATTGGGCCGACCCTGTCATCAGTGTCATTGTTGCCCTGCTTATTTTACGAAGTGCCTGGGCTGTAATTGATGAATCGGTAAATATACTGCTTGAAGGAACCCCCTCAACCATCAATTGGGAGGAAGTCAGAGGGTCCCTGCTTACAATTGACGGTGTCAAGGCTGTCCATGATTTACACATCTGGACAATCACCTCCGGCCTGGAATCCCTCTCCTGTCATCTGGTCATTGAGGCCGATAAAGACCCCCAGCCCATCCTGCAGGCAGCCATTTGCATTATCAGGGACAAATTTCAAATTAACCATACCACAATCCAGATCGAAACAGCAGACTTTACCCACCAGACCTGTCTGCCCTGACCGGTTCGTCCCCGGTCAGGGAGAAAACAATCCGGAAGGCCGTACCGGCCGGACTTGAGTCCACAAATATTTCGGCCTTATGCCGCGCCGCAATACGGTAACAAACAGGCAGTCCCAACCCGGTTCCCTCGTCTTTGGTCGTTACAAAAGGTGTCCCTATTTTTTCCAGTATTTCCGGTGGCACCCCACACCCCTGGTCGGTAATCCTGAGCTCAATCCCGCCGCCACTGACAGCCGTGCTGATTGTTACCAGGCCGCTGTCAGCCATAGCCTCGAGACCATTACGCACCAAATTGAGAATAAGCTGCCTGATTTCATTTTCGTCAAAATCAAACTCCGGCAATTCCGACAGGATCAACCGCAAATCATGTCCCCGGCGCAAGGCGTCGGCCTGCAGTAACGGTGCCAGCGCATGGACAACATCATTGATATTGGCACGGCGGATTTCCAGTTTCTTATTTTTGGCCAACGATAAAAATTCGGTAATAATGGCATTGGCCCGGTCAATTTCCTCAATCATGATGTCGATCTGGGAATGGTATTTGGCCAGTTCGGCTTTCCGCTGAAAAATCTGCAAATAACCGCGGACTGTGGTCATGGGATTCCGCACTTCGTGACCAATTCCGGCCGCCATCTCACCTACTATGTCCAGACGGTCAAGGCGGGCCATTTCATATTGATAGCGCTTCATATCAGTAATATCAGTAAACATGCCCAGCAAACACTGCTCATCTTCCAGAGAAATCACTTCACTGGAAAACAGAACCGTCCGTACTTCCCTGTTATTTGTCACAATATCAATCTCATAATTCTGACATTTTCCTTGCAGGTGGAGGATATGGGTGCGCAACTGCTGTAAGCAATTTTCGTCTTTCCACAAAGTAATCTGATCAGAGGTTTTCCCCACTATCTCCTCAACCCTTTGCTCCAGTGCTGTTAAATAAGCCTGATTGGCATCGAGAATTTTCCAGTCCTTCAGGGAAACAATGTACATCATCAGTGGATTGGCATGGAATGCTTTCAAGAACCGTTCTTCACTTAATCGTTGTTCCGTTATGTCAATGAGTGTAATTAAGTACTGCTTTTCTGCATAATACTCAGTCTTGATCACCGAGATTATGCCATAACGGTTATCACCGGCCAACGTGCAAAATTCAATCAGGCCGGCCGTATACCCGTTAGCCTGCAGCTCTGCCAGGCGGGCAATCGTGGATGGTGAGCCGGCATTGCCGAAATTCAGCTCAGCTACGGTGCGGCCGGTAATATCTTTCCGTCCGGCCTGCATAAGCTGCTCAGCCGCATAGTTGACATCAACGATCGTAAGATCTGCCTGCCGGACGATAGCCATTGGTGCCAAATTCCGGGCGAAAAAAATCTTAAATATCCTTTGCCGCTGGTTTAGCAAAGTAAGCGCGTGGTTCAGCTGGGTTTTGGCAGCACACTCCTGTTCCAGCCCTTTACGCAGGGAAATAACAGCCGTGAGCAGCGGCTCCAACTCGGGAAATTGCCGTAGCTGCTCATGACTGTCATTTTTGGTCATAACCTGCCTGGCCACATTACTAAGCAAGCTATCGAACTGGCGGAAGGTATAGCGTAAAATCAGCATGGCCCCCACCCATAACAAAAAGAAGGTAATCCCGGACTGCCAGAGGGCAGCCACAAAGGTAGTGTTTACATATTCCACTCTGGCATTTGTCCAGGTGAACCAGACAACCTCGCCATCGACGATATGGGGATACAATACACTAAGAGTCGGTTGCTGCCAGAGCGTATTGCCGTTATTGGTAAATGTAACCATCTTTTTGGTGGCATAGGCCTGCTCAATCGCAGTCAAACCGGCAGCGGCAAACGGCCGGGTCAGTACCATTGCTCTGGGAGGGTGGACAGCAAGCCGCTCATTTTTTATCCCGTACCCCAGGCCGAAATTCTTATATTCCTGTCCGGCTTTGGCCAAAACTGCCTGCAGGTGAGAGTTGACTAACTCTATCTTTTCTTCGTGCGGCAGCTTACGTACAGCCTCATCCTGCAACAAATCCGCTACATAGCGTGGCATCTGTTGATCCAAATAAGCGGCAATTGTCAATAATTCACGTTCTTTTTGTTGAAAAATCTGCTCTTTCATCATTTCAGCATTCCGGTATACAAAAAAAAGCATCAGCACCGTAAACATGATTGTCGTCAGCAGATATGTCCGTTTAGCCACAGACTCTGGAATCATTTCCATATCCCCTGTCATAAGTTAATCTTGATCATGTAAATTCGTTTGCGGGCAAATTACCACATCACGAGTGCCGGTGTGCGCCACACGGCATATTTCCCTGTTTTTTTCCAATCACTCTAATTTATTCGCCATTTTTTTCCACCATCCTTTAAATTTATCTATACAAATCTTGGCAAAGAAAAAAACAGGTCCGCAAAGAACCTGTGAATTGTGGCGGCAGCATTAATATGTGATAATTTATGCCCCCCTTTTATATTAAGATCCCCTATTGAATGGACTGTACATTCAATAGGGGATTTTTTCCTTTATAAGCTATTGGTACCGGCCGCTTTATTGGCTGCATCAATAGCCTGATGGGCCAAATCAATCGCCTGGCCTAACGTGTTAAGTTCCTGTACCGGATTGTGGAATCCCATACTGTTGGCAGCAGCCACATAGTCCCAGTACCACTGAGCCTGCCGCAGCAGCTCGCGGGCCTTGGTCAACTCCCCTTGATTGGCGTTACTGCTTGCCCCGGCCTTTTGAATGGCCTCATGGGCCCTGGCAATTTTAAGACCGGCCGTATGCTGGAGCTGCCACACATTATCCTGAGAACCTTTTACCTGATTGTATAACAGTTCCTTCCCTTGTTTATGGCAGGGCGAACAGGATTCATCCAGGGTTTTAAGCGGGCTTGTGATCCAATGCGAGGTATACTTCTGTCCGTTGTTGCGCATATAGGGCATATGGCAGTCGGCACAGGAAACGCCTGATTGGCCATGAATGCCGTTTTGCCATTCCTCATAATCCGGATGCTGTGCCTTGAGTACAGGCACCTGGGAATCGGGGTGGATAAAATCCTGGGCAAACCCATTGGGTTTTGTCGCATAATATTCATACATCTGCTGGGGTGTCAGCCCTTTATCCCAGGGGAAAATAACCTTAAACGTACCGGGCTCAAAATAATACTCCGAGTGACACTGGGCACAGACATAGCTGCGCATTTCCTCCCGGCTGGCTTTGGTGAGATCAATGCCGCGCTTTTGCATAGCTTCTGTGAATGCCGGATTGATCACCCGCAGCCCCATGGTCTCCGGATCATGACAGTTCGCACAGGTAACCGGATGCTTGGCCTTATCCATCAGTTCAGTAAGCGGCTTAGCGGCAAAACCCCAGCCCATCTCCTTGTAAGCCTGCTCAATATACGGGGTTTTGCAGGTCAGACAGGCCCCTTTGGCGGCCGGACCAATCCGTTTGGATTCACGCAGATCCTCCAGCGCATAGGGGTGGCCCCGGTCTTCCGTATAGTCCTTGCTGAATGGATTTCCCTTAAAATTAGTGTATAATTCCGGCTGCATCTCCGCTTTTTGCACTTTAACGCTGCCGCCATAGCCGGTTGGTGACGGCGCCATCTCCAAATTCTTCTGGTAGCCGGCATATTGCAACGGATAATTCTTGCCCCATACGGCTGTATCATACTCGCCAGCCGGGATTTTAACAAGTTTAATTGTCGACTGGGGTTTAAAAACCCATACCCGGCAGAGCACAAAACCGGTAAAGACAACGATAAGCGATAAAAAGGCGATAAGCAGCTTCTGAGTCCTATTCAACACGAACACCCTCCTTAACGACAAGCCGGTTATGAATCAACCCCTGATGGCATTTCGTACATGACTGGCCACCGGCAGCCATGGCCGTGTTGGCTACGGTGTAGGCATGGCAGCGCAGGCAGTTGCGTTCGACAATCGCCCTGCCACCGGCACTCAGCCGGATGGTATCAGGATAGTCACGTAAAAATTCATGATAGGTGTCATGAATGCCGGTCTGATTTTTAACGATCAGCTTTTCCACAATATTCTCCTGCGGCAGATGGCAGTCACCACAGGTAAACTGGCGATGGTTAGACATTTGCCAGGTGGCGGCAACAAACTGCATGGAATGGCAACTGCTGCAAAATGAGGCTTTATCGGCATAGGCGATCCCGCCACCGGCTACTGCCATACCCACGACCGCTGCCAAAGCGCCCACCAGCAGCAGCTTAATACTGTTTTTCTCCAGGTACCTTTTCCAGCCCACGCAAGCCACCCCTCCAGTCACAGCTATCGATCCACATACGTATTTACCCTTATAGATTTCCAAACTGCGAATTGTTTATACGCCCCGGTAAAGAAAACACGCTTTATACCGAGCCTTAGGAGAAAGAGGAAGCCGATATTGCCCTTTTCCCGGAAAAGATATACTTCCTGTCAGGACAATAAAAAAGTGCAGAGCATCGCCTCTTTTATTTTGCAAGAGCTGCTCTTGCAAAATAAAAGAGAAGCCCGAAGGCCTCCCTAAAATGACATATCTGCCCTATACTTTATTTTCACCCCATGATCCCGCAAAAGGTACGCAAAATGAATGACAAATTTACACAAGTAAAATGAAAATGGATGCCTTAGAAGACATCCATTTTCAATACCATACTTTTTTATAGTTTGCGTATCAAAGCTGGTTAATGCCTGCAGCTCGATTGGCAGCTTCCTTAGCCTGATGGGCCAGTTCATTGGCCTGCCCCAGCGTATTAAGTGCCTGGGATGAGTTATGGAAGCCCATACTGTTTTCTGCTGCCAGCAGATCCCAGTACCATTGGGCTTTGCGGATCAGTTCCCGGGCCTGGGCAAGCTCTGTTTCATCCACACCAGGCTGAGCGGCGGCGGCCTGAATGGCCCCATGGGCCTTGACAATATTTTGTCCGGCCATATGCTGCAGCTCAAAGGTCTGGTCCTGAATGGTTTTTACCCGTTCCTGCAACCAGGCTGCGCCTTGCTCATGACAGGGGGAGCAGGAGGCATCCAGGGTTTTAAGCGGACTTGTCACCCAGTGTGAGGTATACTTTTGCCCGTCTTTCCGGGTATAAGGCATGTGGCAGTCGGCACAGGCAACCCCGGCTTTGCCGTGAACGCCGGTTGAAAATAATTCATAGTCAGGATGCTGGGCTTTCAGCATTGGCGCCTGCGAGTCCGGGTGCTGCCAGTCCTGAACAAAACCATTTGGCTTGCCGCTGTAGTAATCATACATAGCAGCCGGTGTAAGCCCCTTTTCCCAGGGGAATATCACTTTCATGGTGCCAGGCTCAAAATAATACTCTGAATGGCACTGGGCGCAAACAAAGCTACGCATGTCTTCCCGGGAGGCCTTGGTCACATCAATACCACGTTTCGCCTGCGCCTCAATGAACGCCGGATTAATGACCCTGAGGTTCATGGTCGCCGGATCATGGCAATTGGCGCAAGCCACGGTATGCTTTGATTTATCCATCAATTCATTAAGCGGTTTGTTGGCATAACCCCAGCCCATTTCTTTATAGGCTTGCTCAACGTACGGCGTCTTACAGGTTATACAGGCCCCTTTGCTGGCCGGGCCAATCCGTTTGGATTCCCGTAAATCCTCCAGTGCATGCTCATGGCCGCGATCTTCGGCATAATCCTTACTAAACGGCATGCCCTTAAACAAGGCGGTCATTTCCGGCTGCATCTCCGATTTCTGGACTTTAATACTGCCGCCGTAGCCTGTTGGTGAAGCCTGCTCTTCGGCTGTCTTTTTATAGCTGGCATACTGCAGGGGGTAATATTGCCCCCACACCGCCGGGTCATACTCGCCTGCCGGAATTTTAGCCGCTTTTACGGTGGCTGCAGGCTTGGCAACCCCAATGCGGACAACAACAAAACCAAAAAACAGCAAGAATACGGTGAGCAAGGCGATTAAAGATTTTTGCTGTTTACTCAACCTTTATCCCTCCTTTGCCTTTACTCTGGCCATGGACCAGACCGCGGTGACATTTCAGGCAGTCTTCGCCACCGGCTGCCATCGCGGTATTCTCTACCGCTGACTGGTGGCAGCGCAGGCAGTTGTCATTCACGATAGCCTTGCCTTGCGTCGATATTACCATTGTCGCCGGGTAATCCCGCAGCACTTCATGAACCGTGTCATTCATACCGGTCTTGCCTTTAACAATCAGCTTGATTGCTAAGTTCTGATGCGGCAGGTGGCAGTCAGTACAGGCAAACTGTTTGTGATTTGACGCCTGCCAGCTGGCTGTGCTTTCGGCCATCGAATGACAGGAGCCACAGAACTGCGGACTGTCTGCATAGGCATAACCGGCACCGCCTGCCAGCATTCCCACCGCCGCCAGCGCCAGGACAGCCAGAGCAATCTTTAGCGCGTTGCGGTTTAGGTATTGACCAGTATCCAAAAACATCCCCTCCCTTATAAAAATCTAGTGGGTTCTACCAGCAGTCCTGTCAACAGGACTTTGACCCCTTTGTAAACGTTGGCTATGGCCTGTCAGCTTATGTAACCCGGCCCAGCCTGTGCCCGCAGTAATCAGCATAGCTCCCAGCCAAACCAGATTAATCAGTGGTTTTTGACTGATTTCTGCCGTCAACTGCTCCTGTGCAGCAGTTCCTGGTGCTTGCCGATCCTTAAACTCGATCATGACCTGGCCTTCGCCCGGCTTAATACCGGTAATATGCAATTCATACCGGTCAAAGGCAGTGACTGTCGAGCCAATAATACGTCCGTTCCGGTTGGTAAGTTCCGGCTTGACCTGCTGGGTCTGGTCTCCGGCCGTCACCTCGATTAAGGCCTGGACCCGCACTTCAGAAGCCCCGTCCATACCAGCCATCGCAAACTTAATAAACTGCAGGCTTACCCCCTCCTGCAACAGGGGCAGGCCTTTGGTCAGTGTTACTTCAGGCCCGGCAGCCCCCTCTTCATTGGCAACAGGAGTAATATACAGATCGGCGAGCAGCCCCCGGTAAATACCCGGCTCTCTGGCCGCCGGCAGACCCTCTTTATTAAGTTTGGTCACAGCCTGCACAGTGCCGGCTGTTCCCAGATGAAAGCTATTATAAACTGCAGTTGCCTGCTGATCAGTCTCTGTACCGGCATAACTGACCTGCCAGCCAAAAACAGACTGCGGCTGGCCCTGGACAAGGTTCACCGTGGCCGACTGGCCGGCCCCGCCGGAGGCAATAATGCCGGCCAGCATCACCGCGACACCAATATGGCTGCAGGCTGCTGCTCCGGATATTTTGCGGGTAAAAGCTGCGTACACATTCGCTGCCGCTGCTGCCGCTGCCAGACATAGTACAGCAATAAACAACGGCTGCCGTAACCCCAGCCAGCCGGCCACTGCCAGTCCGGCGGCCATAAACAGGCCCAGCCACCAGTACCGGCGGCTGCCGCCATATGATCCGCCGCCCCATTTGACCAGTATCCCGGCACTCAGCGCCGCCCCGGTGGCTACCGCCAGCGGCAGGGAAACCCGGTTATAAAAGTCACTGCCGATACTGCTGGGGCTGCCAAAAGCCAGTGTTACCAGCGGTGTAGACATACCGGCAAATACCAAACAGGCAAAAAAGGCCAGTATAAGCGCCGTAACGGCCAGGACAAACTCCCGGCTGTCAAGGCGGGAATACAGCTCCCCGGCCGGCATTCCGGGCCATTTAATAATATACAGCACAAAAGCAGCAAACGCTGTCCCCAGTACTGTCAGCCCCAATAGCCCTCCTATACCTTCATCGGCAAACGAATGGGTGGAAAAATCACTTAACACCCCGCTGCGGGTCAGGAAGGTGCCATACAGCACCAGAACAAAGCTGGCGATAGCCCCGGCATAGGCCTGTTTAACAGCTCCCGCCCGCACCTTGGCCATAACCAGCAGATGGGCCAGGGCCCCGGCGGCCAGCCAGGGCACCAGGGAGGAATTCTCCACCGGGTCCCAGGCCCAGTAGCCGCCCCAGCCCAATACCTTGTACGCCCAGAAACCACCGATAAACATCCCGGCCCCCAGGGTTGACAAGGCGACCAGCGTCCAGGCGGCGGCAGTATCAAGCCACTCCTGATGACGTCCGGTCAACATCGCCCCCAGTCCGTAGGCAAACGGCACCGCCAGCGCCGCATAGCCAATAAACAGAACCGGCGGGTGAATTACCATCCAGGGGTCCTGCAGCAGCGGATTGAGGCCGGCGCCATCCAGCCGCGGTTCTGCCAGCATCATAAACGGGCTCTTGACAAGCAGCAGCCCGAGTAAAATAACCTGGATCATACTGTACACGGCCATAACCGGCGCCGGGGCACCAGGTTTGCGCAGGAGCACGAGGCCAATGACCGCATGCACCACCAGCCAGAGCATAAAAGAACCTTCCTGCCCTGCCCAAAAAGCGGATATCTTATAGACCAGCGGCAAAGCCTGTGACGAATAACTGAACACATAAGCATACTCAAACCGGTTGCTCAGGAGTAAATATAGTAAATAAGCGGCCGCCACGCCAATTAACCCGGCCGACAAACAATACAGAAGCCGGGCATTGCCTGCCAGGGTCTGCCGGCCGGTATGCCGGCGGTTCGACACGACAAAGTAACATACCGCCGCCAATAAAACACTCAGCAGCGCTAACACTACTGCACCATAACCAATCATTTGTTTTCACTCCCATGGTATTTTGACGGACATTTAACAAGCAGCTTTTCTGCCAGAAACTGTCCATTGCTGTACTTGCCGACCGCCACCACCCCGGTCGCCTGTTCCAGGCCCTCAGGCCTTACACCCCGGTACACCACAGGTACTTCCTCACCGGCATCATCACGCAGGATAAAGCGGGTTGATTGTCCGCCGTCAACAGGTGTTACCTGGGGAACGGCCAGTGTACCTTTGACCTGAACCGTATTCCTGGCACTTTTAGCCTGAGCAAAAGTGACATACGGTGTGACTGCATGTTGAAAGGAGAAAACACTGTAGGCAATAAAGCCGGCAATGACAGCCAGACAGAGCAGACGGTATTTTCTCATATTGGCAGCCCCTTTCGCGCCAGGGCTGTTGTCCGGGACACACCACGAGCCAGAAGCAGGCAATACAACCCGGTACCCCCGGCCAGCGCCGCCAGCAATACTGCCAGCATAACCGGTTCCATCGCCACCGTGCCTGAGCTGTTCAGCACCGGCTCCGGATGCAGCGAAAAATACATGCGCGGAATAATAAAAACCAAAAAGGGCACAGTCAGGAAAGACAGCAGCGCGTAAACAGCACTCACTGCCGCCCGCCGCTCCTCTTCTTCAATGGCCAGCCGGAGCGCGAGATAGGCGCCGTAAATCAGCAGCAGGATAAACACCGTTGTCTGCCGGGGGTCCCAATTCCAATACGCCCCCCAGGTCAGCTTGGCAAAAACAGCGCCACTGACTGTCGCCAGCAGGCAAAAACCAAAACCCAGCCGGGCCGAGCAGGCACTCAGATAATCGTAGCTGCGCCGTCTAGTCCGCAGATACAGGCCGGCAGCAACAGCCGCTACCAGAAAGGCCAGCACCGACACCCAGGCCACCGGAATGTGAAAAAAGGCAATGCGGGCAAGATAACCCAGGCCGGCCACAGGCGGTATCAGATAAAACACAGCCCAGACTACCCCTGCCAGCCATATCGCTAGTATTGATGCGGCTAATCTAGAATTCATACATCCTCCTAATCCTGCCAAAGGTAATCAAACAAAAGTACGCCGGCGGCCACAACAGCCAAATCAAAACCGGCCATGAACACCAGACTGCTGAATTCGGGGGCCACGCCTGACAATATCCCCGCAGTCAAACTGATAGAGCTTAAAAACTGTGGCAGCAATACCGGAAAAGTCAGCACGGTAAAAATAGCATGCTTGCCCTGCGTATACATGACCATAGCCGCTGTCAGGGTGGATACACCCGCGATACCGGTACAGCCTAATGCCAGTACGGCCAGCAACGCCGGCCAGTCCGTAATCTCAATCCCAAAAAACAGGATAAACAGCGGTACTACCAGGCAGGCCAGCCCGCTTAACAGGGCCATGTTAAACAACAGCTTGCCGAAAAAGACGGCCTGACCGGAGGCATATAACCGCAGTCCCGGCAAGGTGCCTGCTTCCTGTTCCTGCACAAATACCCGGGCTAAGCCGGCCATAGCACAAAAAAACAGGATCACCCACAGCAGGGCAGCCGCCAGTTCAGGCGGCAGGCCGGCACCGGCGATAGCCATACTGACGCTGGACAACGTTGTTAAGGCAAACATCCCCAAGGCACAGGCAGCGTATTTTGTTCGCAGTTCACATACTGCGTCTTTTGCCAAAACAGCCCACACCGGCTTGCTAAAGCTCGATTTTAGTATTGCCATATGCAGCCTCCTCAGACTCATTGGTGGCAAGAATAATGGCACTCTGCCGCCTGGCTGCGCCGGCAATCAGTTCTTTTACCATCGCCCTGCCGCCGGTGTCCAGGTTGGAGGATGGCTCATCCAGCAGCCATACTGGCGGATTGATGCCGGCCAGCACGGCCAGCTTCAGCCGCTGCTTCATGCCGGTAGAGTAAGTGGCAGCCGGCTCATCTTCAGCCCTGTCCAGGCCTACCCGCAAGCACAGCCGGCCGGCTTCCGCCCGTGAACAGGCAATCCCCCGCAGCTTAGTCCAGAAAATAATGTTCTCAATCCCCGTCAGGGCTCCATACATTGCCAGATCAGGCGCTACCAGACCGGTATAGGCGCTTTGCTGCCGGGGGGTATGGCCATTGGCCAGTGTCAGCCTGATTTGCCCTGAACTTGGCCGGACCAGCCCGGCAATGATCTTTAGCAGGGTCGACTTGCCGGAACCGTTAGGACCTGTCACCGCCAGGCACTGTCCACCGGCTAATTCGGCACTGATATTGGCGAATAACTGCCTTTCACCAAAGCTTTTGCCAATACGGTCTATAAAAATATGTATATCCATCTATTTACTCCAGCATAAGGAATATTTACGATATTATACCATTTAATCAATACAAATGGAAATAACCAGTTGCAATATTCACACAAATAAAAACTGCGGCTGCCAACGGCAGCCGCAGGAAGGGGCAGAGGCCTCACAGATCATCCAAACCTTCAAACTGCATATGATAATACTTCGCATACAAACCATTCTGGGCCAGCAGTTCGTCATGACTGCCCCGTTCCTGGATGCCACTGTGATTAATAACGATAATCTCATCGGCATTACGAATCGTGCTCAGCCGGTGGGCCACTACAATTGTCGTCCGGTTTTGTGCCAGCCGTTCCAGCGACGCCTGGATATAGCGTTCACTTTCGTTATCCAGGGCGGAGGTAGCTTCATCCAAAATCAGGATGGGCGGATTTTTCAGAAAGACACGGGCGATTGCCAGCCGCTGCTTTTGTCCCCCGGACAGGCGGGTGCCCCGTTCCCCCACATAGCTGTCATAGCCGTCAGCAAGCCCCATAATAAACTCATGAATATTAGCGTTTTTCGCTGCCTCCATAATCTCGGCCTCACTGGCAGCCGGATTACCATAGGCAATGTTGTCCCGCACCGTACCGGCAAACATATACACATCCTGCTGGACAATGCCAATCGCACTGCGGAGGGACTTGAGCGTAACATCCCGTACATCGTGTCCGTCAATCAGGACAGCCCCTCCGTTTACATCATAAAAGCGGGGCACCAGGGAGCACAGGGTCGTCTTGCCGCCGCCGGAAGGCCCCACCAGGGCCACTGTTTTGCCGGCCTCAATGGTAATATTGACACCTTCCAGCACCCGGGCATCCTGATTGTACCTGAAGGAAACGTCCTGGAATATGATCCGGCCTTGAACCCCGGTCAGCGGCAGGGCCGCAGGCTTTTCCAGGATTTCCGGTACCGTATCAACAACTTCCTGAAAACGCTTAAAACCGGAATAGCCTTTTTGAAATTGCTCGGTAAAGTTGATCAACACATCGATAGGATTCATAAAAATGCCAATATACAAAGCATATACGGCCAGATCGGCAACCTGCAGTGTGCCGTCGGCAACAAAATAACCGCCGCTGACCAGCACCGCCATATACAGTAAGCCCTGAAAAAAACCATTGCCGGCGTGAAAACTGCCCATGAGACGATAGCTGTTTACCTTTGATTCCAAAAACTGAAGATTGCTGCTGCAGAATTTTTCCCGTTCCAAATCCTCATTGGCAAAAGATTTGACAACCCGGATACCGGCCAGGCTGTCCTGAACCCGGGAGTTAACCCCGGCGATCTTTTTCCGGTTGTCCATAAACACCGCTTTCATCCGGCGGTTTTTATAAATACTGAACACAATCATAACCAGGGTTACCGCCAACAGAATTAAGGTCATTTTGACATTGAGAAACATCAATAACAGAAAGGAACCAACAATTTTCAGTGTACAGATAAACACATTTTCCGGCCCATGGTGAGCCAGCTCGGAAATATCAAACAGATCGGACACCAGCCGGGACATCATTTCGCCGGTATTATTGCGGTCATAGTAGGAAAAAGACAGCCGCTGGTAATGATCAAACAGATCCTGGCGCATGTCGCTTTCCATCCGGGCACCCATAATATGACCCCAGGTGGTTATGTAATACTGACAGGCAAACCGTATGCCGTATAAGGCAATCATACCGGCGGCGACAAGGCCTAACACCTCTTTAATCTCCGCCGCGCTCCGGGTAAAAACCCCGTGGGTGAGGAAGTAAAGGATCTGGGGAAAGGTAATGTCCACCAGGGAAACCACCGATGCACAGGCCAGATCGGTAAAAAATAACCACCGGTACGGTGTATAATATTGGATGAATTTTGACCAGATCGACATAAAGCCTCCGTTTAGCTGGCATCACAGCAAGTTATTCCGCATTATTCTTTAACGCGGTGCATCACCTTATACATTCCCAAAAACAACATAAAACTCCTGCCTGGCAGGCAGAAATTACCGTAGGCAGCGGATGTTGACAGCAGCTGCCCCCCAACAGCAGACATTACTAACGCCCACCCTATCCCCAGGCAAAAACTAACAAAAACTTATTGCACTTTTACTGTTGACGGTTTATCATACTATTAAAGTTTAGTTTTATTTGTTTATGTTTATTTACTTATTATCTATTTCTCTGGCAGCAACGCAGCTTTGACGAGGTTCACATTAGAAAGATAGGAGGCCCCACAAGCATGCCGATCCCCAAATTATACGAAAAACTGCCTGTTGATCCTGCCCCTGTTAAAAACCTGCTTACCCAGGGCATTGTTTATGAATTGGCTGCCCTGGCAGCGAAAGAAGGCCTGTTTACCGCCCTGACTGTGAGGAAGAGCGCCGCCGGCCTGGCCCGCGAGCTGGCCTGGGACCAAAGCATTACCGAGCGGGTGCTGCAGGTGCTGGTCCAGGCGGGGTATCTCAACTGTGTCGGCGGTATCTATGTGACTGTCGAAGCGATGGCCAAATACCTGAACAGAGACAGCCCCTGGTTTCTGGCCGATTCCCTGCTGTCTGAATTCCCCGCCGGTTCTTTCGCCCACAGGGTTCTGCAGGCCCTGAACACCAAAAATCCTTCCCCCTGCCGCCATATAAAAGCCCCCAATCAGACCGAGCGTTTGCGCGGTATCGGCGCCCGCGCGGTAACCGGCGAATTTGTCCAAACCACAGTCCAGGCGGTCAGCCTGGACCGGAAAAAGCACTTACTGGATTTAGGCGGCGGCCATGGTTTTTATAGTATCGCCTTTGCCCAGAGATACCCGGGCCTGACAGTCACCTTGTTTGATGTTCCGGACATAGCGGCTCTGGCTGCCGATTCCATCCGTAACTATGGCTTAAGCACCCGCGTCCACACCGTGGCCGGCGATTTTTTAGAAACAGATATCGGTACAGGCTATGATGCGGTTCTGTGTTCCCTGATGCTGTCACCAGCCACCTTGTCTACGGTACTGCCCAAGGTCTATTCAGCCTTACTGCCTGGCGGCACCCTTATTGTCCGGATTCACATCAGCGACGGGTTTCCCAGCCTCGCCGGCAGTATTAACCGCCTGTTTTGCACCCTCAATGGCCACCGGACCCTGTATACGCTGACAGAATGGCAGAACTGGCTGGCTGAATACGGCTTCCGCAATATCCAGACTGCCAATATCACCGATATAGTAGCTGTCCTGACAGCAACCCGCCCGTAAAAATACATACACCGAGGGGAGAGAAAAGCAGTGTTGAGGAAAAGAAAACTAATGCATTCTCTTTTTACCGGACTACTGCTGGCTATCCTAATTGTTTCTGCCGGCGGTGTGGCCTGGTCGGCTCAAGTTGAGCCTCCGTATATCGCCTTAACTTGGTCAGATGATCCCAGAACAACGCAGGCCATTACCTGGCAGACAACAGATCCGACTTTGAGCCAAATCCAGTATAGCCTGGCAGGAGTAGGCAATAATTTTTCAATGACTGCCAAAACACTGGCGGCTGAAAGAGAATATATTCCAGACAGAGGGGATACCGTGGCTGTCTATTCAGCGCTCTTACTTGATTTAAAACCAGGAACACGCTATGCCTACCGGCTTGGCAATGGCGAAACCTGGCGCGAGGTGCACTTTTTTCAGACAGCTGCTGACAATGTAACCCAATTCAAGTTCCTTATTTTCGGTGATTCCCAAAGCACGTCCTATGAAACCTGGCATAAAACCCTCCGGCAAGCCTACCAGGCCCATCCTGACGCAGCATTTTTTACAAACGCAGGTGACTTGGTTGATGTCGGCCATAACTTTACAGAATGGCAGGACTGGTTTGCCGCCTCCCAGGGCGTTATCGACCGGATTCCGGTCATGCCGTTTACAGGTAATCATGAAATGTACACACCTGTGTGGAAAGTAAATGCCTTGCCTGCATTGTTTACCGCCCTGTTTCAGCTTCCCCTTAATGGGCCGGCAGGGCTAAAAGAGCAGGTATATTCTTTTGATTACGGCAATGTTCATTTTGTAATGCTTGACAGTCAGGAACGGGAAGAAAAGCAGTTCATCCCCGATATGTTGAACAAACAACGCGATTGGTTAGAAAAGGATCTGGCCCTGACGGATAAGCCCTGGAAGCTGGTATTCCTTCACCGGCCTCCCTATCATAGTAAATCAGCAACAAGCAATGACAGAATACGTGAGACATTTGTTCCTCTCTGGGACAAATATCAAGTAGACGCCGTGTTTGCCGGCCATGAGCATATCTACGCCCGGACATATCCGATGTATGCGGATCGCATATCTGGGCAGGGGACAGTCTATTTCACCACCGGACGCAGCGGCACAAAATACTATGGCCAGGCAGAAGCAAATGTCTGGGATGAAGTGTTTTATAACCCGTCAGACCAGCCAAACTATTTAACAGTCCAGTTAACCGGCAATACGCTGACCGTAAAAGCATGGCAGCAGGACGGCAAGTTAATTGATGAATGGCAGGTAGACAAATCAGCTCCGGCACGTTTGAGAATAGCCGCAAATTGATGCGAAACAAAATGACCGCTGGTCTTGCTCCCCGATAAAGAGGAAACAAGCCCAGCGGTTATTTTTCTTTGTAGTTGCTTTTCGCTCACCCCAGCAGCGGCAGACACACCTTCAGGGTTTTTGACTCGCCGGCGTCGATCTCAACCACCTTGACCTTTGTCATATACAGGTCGCTTAAAACAGTTTCTGTTACTACTGCTTCCGGACTGCCCTGGGCCACAATTTTCCCTTGTTTCATAATCATCACCTGGTTGCATAGCAGGAAAGCATGGTTGGGAAAGTGCGACGTCATAATAATCGAATACCCTTGTTTTGCCAGTTTATCAATCACGCGCAATATCCGTACCTGATTGCCATAATCAAGACTGGCTGTTGGTTCGTCCATTATCAGCAGCCTGGCGCGTTGCGTCAGCGCCCGGGCCAGCAGGGTCAGTTGCCGCTCGCCGCCGCTGATACGGCTAAACAGAGCATCTGCTAAATGTAAGATACCCAGTTCAGCCAGACTCTCTCGGGCGATCGCATAATCATGAGCACCAGGAACGGCAGTAACGTCAATATGAGGCGTACGTCCCATAACGACAATATCCAGCACACGGTAAGGAAATACCGTTGCGGCAGCCTGCGGCACATAGGCCAACTCAGCCGCCAGTTCCCTTGCCGATATTGCCTGGATTTCTTGGCCGCAGATACGGATACTGCCTGTTCGTATTTTGGCAATGCCCAATAAACATCGCAGCAAGGTCGTCTTACCTGCACCATTGGGTCCTAAGAGACAAACAACATCCCCACTGTCGACAGAAAAAGAAATATCTGTAAGCAGATTACCTGCCGATGGGTAAGCAAAACTGATATTCTCTGCCACAAGCAAGTGTATACCGCTCCTTTCTGTACGCCTAACTCATTTTCTACTATTGCTGCGAAACCTCCCATAACTGCCAGTCTTCCTCATTTCCCGGATCACAGCCTGTCCTTCGGGCTGTATTGGCTCACTCCAGGCCCCGTTTGCTTCTGGCCAGTAAAAAAACAAAGAAGGGCGCGCCAATTAAAGAAGTAAGAATTCCAACCTGGATTTCTATCGCGGCAAGACTGCGGCTTAAATTATCCATTATCAACAGAAATGTGCCGCCCATAAGCATGGACGCCGGCAGGACTATGGCGAAATTTGCTCCGAACAGCATCCTGGCCGCATGTGGAATCAACAGTCCTACCCATTGGATAATACCGCCAACACTGGTAGCCGCCGCTGCCAGCATGGTAGCGCAGGCCAGCACCGTCAAACGGGTGGTCCGGACATTAATTCCGAGCGTACGCGCTTCTTCTTCACCAACACTAAGTACGTTGATCTGCCACCGTAGGCAGTATAGCACTACCAGCGGCAGCAGGACGGGAATAAAGAGCAATATTATGTCCTGATTGGTAACCTTGGAAAGTCCCCCCATTAGCCAAAAACTGATTTCCGGCAATGTATTCATGGGATCGGCCAGATATTTCAGCACCGAAACAAGGGCCTGAAAAAAAGCCGAAACCACAATACCGGCCAGCACCAGTGATATGGTTGATTTATTGCCGAACCACGAGCTGATCGTAAGAGCGCTTACCACCGCCAGCAGGCCAAAGACAAATGCCAACGACTCCACCCATATCCAGGACAGGTGGAAAACCATGCCCAACACGGCACCAAAGGCCGCCCCCCAGGAGGCACCCAGTATGGACGGCGACACCAGGGGATTGCGGAATAAGTTCTGATAAGCCGCCCCGGACACCGCCAGGGCACTTCCCACCAGCAGGGCAGCCATAATTCTCGGCAGCCGGATGTCAAATACAATGGTTTCCATAGTATCGGTCCCGGCTTGCGGCAGGGCCAATAGCTTGGCGCAGAGAATAGCCACTACCATATCCGGGGCAACAGGAAAACGCCCCAGCAAAAATGAGCCAAGAAAAGCAATAACCAGTATAAGCAACAGGACTGAAATCTTTCCCGCAACACCATAAGCAGGCCTCTCGCCAATCCCCCTGCCGCCTTGCGCCACACTGGCCGTTTTAGCTGCCTGCCCGGCCGGGATTAAGCTATTATCCACAATCACCGTCTCCTCACACCTTGTTTTAACCTGCCATATCCCGGCTACTGCACCCTTTGCGCTCTGGCAGCCAACTCGTCCAGTTCCTGCTCAGATAGCTGATAATGGTAAAACAATGCGTAAAATCGTTTAACCTCAGAACGAAAATCAAAGGGATATACGTCAGGATACAGCAAGTTGGCCACCCAGCGTATGCCAATAAGACGGCTTACCGCCGGCGGCCGGTCAAACCAATTAAAAGGCCCTGTGGGAATTTCATATACCTGCCGCGTCTTAGCCGCCCGGATATTTTTCCACGAATTCTGCCCCAGGATCAGGGGATAGCTGCTGCTTTCCCCATCGCGGAAATAGCTGATTAATATTACCTCCGGGTTCCAGGACAGCACCTGCTCCATGGATACCGGGCTGCGGCCAACAGCACCGCTTGTCGGCAGACCAGGGTCGGCCACATTTTGACCGCCAACAAAATCGATGATTTCCGCATGCCAGGAGCCTCTTGGCTCGGTTTCCAGTCCGCCCCGCCCCTCGGCATAATATACGGTCACCGGGTTGCCTTTCTGTAAGCGCGGTTTCCCGCCGGCCACCAGTGCCATGGTTTCCCGGCAATAGGCCGCCAGCTTGCCGGCCTGCTCTTCGCGGCCCAGCACCTTGCCGGCGGTCAGATACAGCTCTTCCATTTTATTGATGTTGTTATCCAGCATGACAACCGGTATTTTCGTCAATTGCTCCAGCTTGTCGGCATACTCCTTATTGGCCGCATTCATTTCGGTTACCAGCAGAATGAGGCTGGGCTGCATCTTGATGATTTCTTCCACATTGCCGGTAGAACCGCGGGTAGTCCAGGCAAGCACCGGCAGCTTCTTGTACTCAGGCAGAATATAGTCTGACTGATCGGCCGCCATATGATAACTCCAGCCGGCCAAAAGCTCTGGCGCCAGTGTATACAAAAACACCATTTCCACCGGCGATACCGGATATACCTTTTCAATCTTCTGCGGCAACGTAACCTGGCGGCCTGCCATGTCGGTGATAATCCTGCCAGTCGCCGGCACTGCCTCTGAATTTACGCTTGCCTGCCGCCCGCACCCGGTTAAGAGCAGGAGCAAGATAACACAACACAGGATGAGCCGTGTGCTTACCCTTTTCATACACCCTCCTACAGCCTGACGCTTACGCCGGCCATGAAGTTAATGCCGTCGCCCTGTTGGTCATATTTATCCCAGTATTTAGTGTCAAACAGATTGTTGATATGTAAATAATAGGAAAGGTCTTCAGTTTCCTGATAATTGAAGTTAAGATCTACCGTATGATAGCTGTCCAGCTTTTTATAAATGTTGCCATAGTTGTTGGCCGTGGTGACATTAGTATTCTTGATATTGCCCAGGTAATGACCGGTCAGGGTAGCCTGGAACTTGTCCACAGTGTAGGTTGCACCGTAATTGAACATGCTGTCAGGCAGATTGGCGGCATCGGTTGTAACCCCGGCAGTAGTGTCTTCGGCCTTCAAATACGTGTAATTAATAAAGCCCCTCAGCCGCTTGGAAATGTGTTGGTTATATTCCAGTTCCACTCCCCGTATCTCGGTTTTAGCAATGTTGCGATATATCTTGTTTTCATCTCTGTCAATCCGGTTGTCAATGTCATTTTTGAAGACAGCAATGTCCAGCGAGGACTTTTCATTAAACCTATGTTTCCAGCCCAGCTCCTGGTTAGTGGCCTTTTCTGTCTTGGGAACGGCATAACCATCCCTGCGATTGCCGTTAGCCTGTTTGGCGGTAGCAAAATTATGGGTTTTGCCTGTCGAAAAACGCAGCGTATTTTTCTCATCCAATTGATGAGTCAGGTTAAATACCGGATCGGTGGTAGAATCTTCAATATCCGCAAGTTCTGCCGCCGTTTTTTTCGGAATATTGTCGAAGGCTTGCGTTACCTTGTCATGGCGCACTCCTGCCGTCAGGCCGGTTTTGCTGTCAAGCTGCCAGCTATCCTGCAGATAATAACCGACGCGCTTATCACTGCCACCGTCAGTTATCCCGCCCGGATTTGTACTGATATTATCGCTGGAATCCCAGTCCAGCTTAATGTACTTGGCACCAAAGGTGATGGTATTATTCCGGGCTGCCTGCCAGTCGGCAGTAACTTCCAGACCGTTGCCGCTTGAGGTCCAGTCACTGCTGTATAACATGGGGTGGTCCTTAGTATCTATGCCTAACTTAACGTTATTGCCATTCGTTACCTGCAGGGTATTGCGGTCAGTAACGTGGTACATTTTTACATCATATTTAAACCGGTCACTGACCTTTTGATCATATTGTAAGGCAATGTTAGTTTGTTTAAAATCCCGGTAGCGCCAGTCTTTCACATCCGACTTGCCGCCATTTTTCATCGTTACTGGATTGCCATTATTATCTAAGGTTGTATCGCCAGACCAGCTATTATCGGTGGCCGATGTCTCCTTACCGTTGTTTTGATCAATACCATTGGCGACGTCCCGGTCGGTATTCATATACCAGCCGCTGATTGTCAGGTTCTGGCCCTCGCTCAGCTTCCATTTTATCTGACCGTTGAAATATTCGTTGTCAAACTCAGAATGTCGTTTATACCCATCCCCTTTCCCTTTGCCGGCGGTAAAGGAGTAACCGGCATTATTGTCGCTGCCGTGATAGGAGATGCTGTTGTCAAAATGCTGATCAGAGCCTCCTGCCAGATTGAATTGAAACTGGCCCGGTCCCTTGCCTTCCTTGGTTGTAATTAAAATGATACCACCTTTATAGTCTGTGCCGTATTGGACCGGTCCCGGTCCTTTGATTATCTCAATTTTGGCAATATTATCGACAGGGATGCCGGCCAAATCAGAGGCTGAGTTGGAGGCAATGCCTGATAAGGGAAACACCGGCATGCCATCCATATACACTCTCGTCTGGTCGGTGGCTGCCCCCCGGATACGCACCAGCCGGGCATTCTTATCAGCAGTGGCCATATACAGCCCCGGTACCGCTTCCAAAGCCTCCGCCAGGTTTCTCGCTCCTGTTTCCTTAATTTTTTCAGCGGTGATAACCTCAGTCGTAACCAGATAATCGGACAGGGTTGTCGAGCGAACCTCCACTTCTTCAATAGCAATTGCTTCTTCGGCCATAACAGGCTGTAATGAGCTGAGCAAACAAACACAAACCGCGGGCGGAACGACCATTTTTCTTATTTTTTTATACATAATAACGCCTTCTTTCCATAATGTTTCCAGATAACCCTTTACACTTTCATAGCTACTTTCTGCCCGGTTTTGTAAATCGACGTCCGTTCCAACCCGGACACAATCCGCGCCAAACCGGCATTGTCCTTAACTACGAAACCCGACAGGTCGTTGACCCCAAACGAAAATAAAGCCGGTGCCAGCGGCGTGAACGGGCCGACAAGAATGACATACGCGTTTTCCGCCAGTGCCAGCAAACGGGGCAGTGTTTTATAGACCAGGCTGCTACAGCTGAGAATAACGAAATCACTGGCCGGCAGAATATATTCAGCAGCCGCCTCCGGGTAATCCCCCTCCCGGGGTTCCCGTTCGATGATGGTCAGCTCACAGACCGGCTGATACAGTTGTTCGATATAGGGAAAATGGCCAAGGACGGCTACTTTTTTATTTTTAATGACATTTTGATAGGAAATAAAAGGATCACTGGTCCGGTCCTCGCTATACAGGCTGCCGTTAAGCACAATGCCGTTGGCAGCCGCCTTTGCCGGTGCATTATACCAGGCATTTATCGCGGCCATGCCGGCAGAGGCCTCAACGAAATTCCAGGACTTGATGCACTGGGCCAGTTTTCTCAGCGGCATTCCCAGCGATTTACGCATCACCTCCGGCAGGGTATCTCCCGGCAGAACATGACTGAATCCCACCCCATTACCACTGCGGACATAGGCGGCATAGGCACCGCAAACGAATTCGTCAACAAGGCACGTTTCCGGTATGCCTTCAATTAAAGCATCATATAATTCCCACATGTCATCAACGCTCCTTTCCCTGCAGCTCTGCGCTTTGCTTACTTATCAGCCAGCTCCCGCCCGCCAAAGTCAACAGCCAAAGGCGAAACCCGCTCCCCATAGCGCAGCTGCTGACGGATAGTCAACATGATTGCATCCAGCCGTTCGATGTCCTTCAAACTGCTTCTTTCTGCCGCCGAAGTCTCCATGACTTTGAGGATGCCGCCGTTTTTAATCACAATCCGCTTATCGGCGCTTAAAGCCAACAGGGGATCATGGGTGGAAATCAGGACGATTTTTTCATTTTCCGTCAAGAGGTTGATCGCCTGCTTCCGGTCAATGCCGGCATTTTCGATTTCATCAATCAGCACAATCGGCGAAGAACTCATGTAAGCCGTGTCGGCAATCATCAGGGCCCGTGACTGCCCGCCGGAAAGCTGGGTCACCTTCGTATTCAGGGTGAATTTTTCCCCGGCCAGTTCATTGGCGCAGGCAAAACACCGTTCTATCACCTCGCCGGCGGCATTACACAGGCGGCTTTTCGCATGCATTGCCAGAAATTCGGCCACATTTACATCCATGACAAAATTCATGTTCTGTGATAACTGGGCCACCATTTTATTGCCTATATCAAAACGCTCCTCATCGGCCAGCGAGCGATCATTAATCAGGATATGACGTCTTGTTGGCGTATCCCCCTGGGCCAGGCACTCAATATCGCCCAGCAGGCAGCTTTTACCGGAGCCGGTGGGGCCAACAATGCTCACAACCTCGCCGGCACTGATGGCAAGGGTTGTATTTTCCGCCTCGCCCTGCTTATTTCTGCCGCCGATGATAGTAAGCTTCCTGACCTGTTCCCGCTCTTCCGGGCTGTGGAGCAGCGTAGCTATAAACCGCACCAGTTCTTCCGTCAGGCTGAAAACATCCAGACCAAATTCCTGCAGCTGTTCTGCCGGTATTTCGGACAGGGCCGCAGCTACGGTAAGATGCTGCGGCAGGTTCTGCAAATTATAATTAACGAAAAAATCCTGCACAACCGGATAATTACTGATAATCTCAGCTATAGTTTGGTCATGGATGCTTTCTCTGATTTTTGCAGTTTCCATCATCATTTCACCTGAATTCCATCTTTTTCAGCATCCCCATCTGGTAACTCTCACCGACCCTGGTTTCGCCTGTACAATAGGCACATACCGAAGCCGGCATCGAGAAACGCAGCCGCCGGTTTCGCAGGGTTGTAATATCGGCAGCCTTGTTGATCTGCTTGCTCAGCATGAATGCCCCCTGACCGGTAATACCGTTGACAAACAGGATGCGGGCGCCGGGATTTACCTGCCGGACATTGAACATAAACACCTCCCGCTCAGCCTGAGAGACGATATCCCCCTTGGTAATCAGGACGACATCGGCCAGCTTCAGCATCGGACCAATTTTCCGGGGGGTGTTGATACCGGCGAGATTGTCAATTACACAAATCGCCAGCACGCCCTGAATGTGGGGCGAACAACGGTTGCATAAGCCGGCACTTTCACTAATCAGGATATCGAGACCGGTACGCTGCCCCCATTCGACGGCATCCTCAATGTTGCTGATAAAAAAATGATCAGGACAAAACTTGCCGGAAAACCCCACCTGGACTGGCACGCCATACTCCTGATAGCGCAGCTGGTCAAAAGAGGTCAGGCAGTCAAACTTTACCACACCGGCCTTCTGGCCCTCCTCCCGCAGACAGTCAATCAGTCTGAGGATGATTGAGGTTTTACCGGCAGATGGTGCCCCTGACACTGTAATAAGCTTCATCCTGTAAGCCCCCCCTCTCACGGCCTTTACCTGACTATCGTGTTTTGACTGTCCTGAACACCAATAGCGATTCTGGCTAATCCCTGTTGCCGGATAGCAGCCATCAGTTCTACCACCCGCCCGTGCTCGACACCGCTGTCGGCATTAATAACAACAGAGATTTGTTGGTCTCCCTGACTCTGTTGCGCCAGCCGCCGGGCAGCTTCCGCCGGTGTTCCGGCCTGCTCCCCGTCACAAAAGAGCTGACCGTCTTTGGCTACCGTCATTATCATTACAGACTGGTTTTTGTCCTGCACCCCGGCTGCCTGGGGCAGAGTGACCGGCAGAGTACTCTGTGCCGTCATGGTTAGAGTCGCCAGCATGAAAAATACCAACAGAAAAAACATGGTATCAATCATCGGTATAATCTCGATACGGGCTTTTGGGGGCTGTTTTCGCGGTATCCTCATCGCGGTTGTTCCCCCGCCGGGTGTAAAGCCATCTCCAGCCGGGTGGCATAATGTTCGATAATTTCGGTTTCCTTTTCAATCCGGGCCTGGAAGTAATTGTATGGAATTAGAGCGATAACAGCGACGGTGATGCCTGTGGCCGTGGCGATCAAGGCCTCGGCTACGCCGCCGGTCACGGCATGGGGTTGTCCCATGCCGGACAAGGCCATAATCTGGAAAGAATCAATCATGCCGATAATTGTGCCCAAAAGCCCCAGGAGCGGCGACAGGGTAATAATTGTATCCAATACCGGCAGGCCGCGCCGCATTGTGGCCAGTTCTTTAATGACCACAGCTTCCATCGCTTTTGCCGGCTGAAATGGATTGGTCATGCCGGCTGCCAATATCCGGATTAACGGCTGGGCAGACCGGCTTGCGTTATCGGCAGCTTCTTCTTGGCGGTTGTCACCGATCATTGCCAGTAAGGTTTCAGCCAGGCTGGTTGCCCCCATATTCCGGAAAAAGTAAATACGTTCAAGAATAACAGTTATCGCCACAATGGAACAGGCGGCAAGAGGCAGCATCATCCAGCCGCCTTGTAACAGTTCATGCACCGGGATCATCTCTCTTTCTGCTTGCAGAATTGCCGTAACGCCGTTTAATCGGCCTCGTCCAGACTAAACCGAACCCTCACATCATGCAAGCTTGCAATGGGCGCACCACCTTCCTTTGCCGGGGAGTAGCGCCACTTTTTTACAGCTTGTACGGCCGCCTCATCCAGGATATCGTAGCCGCTCCCCGCCTTGACCGCTGCCGATGCAACAGTTCCATCCGCTTCAATAAAAATCCGGACTATAACCGCGCCTTCCCACCGGGCCTTGCGGGCGGCCTGGGGATAGGCCGGCCTGGAACCGGCAATAAATGCCGGTGCGGTTCTGCCACTGCCGGCAGCATAATTGCCCCCACCGGTACCGTCATGGGCTTGGCCGCTCCGGGCCGTTACAGCCAAGGCTGGTTCAGCCGCGGTGACTGCCATTGAAGCAGCGGTCATAGAGCTGCCGCTGTCTGCTACTTCTGCCTCGGCCTGCACAGCAGACTCAGCGGGGGTTGCAGCCGGCATCTTTTTTGCTGCCGGCCGTTTATCTGCCGGCAGGGAAAAGGCTGCCGGTGGTGCCTGGGTTTGGGTACCCCCTGTGCTGGGCACCGCCATAGATACGATGTCAACTGTAATTGTCGAAATTGCTGCCGGTTGCTCAGCCGGCCCCGGCGGCCCCAACATAGCCAGACAGACAAGGAGGACCCCGTGGAGCAGCAGCGATATCCCGCCGGCTTTTTTATAGGGTGATTTACTAAAATCGTTCATTCCGGCCTCCATAGCCAGTTCACAACCTCTAAAATTAGTTTCAATGCAAATGAAAAACTTTTAAAAACAGTACATTGGTATGTAAAAAAATCAACTAAACACACTGCAGCGGCGTTGTTTAGTTGATACAGCTTTGTATCTATCCACAATTTTACTTTTTATTCATCTTAATACAAAAACAAACACAGGTCAATACAAATATTGACTTTATATTGTTTTTGTTTGTTTTATTTTGTTTTTATTTGCTGCGTTTTGTTTTGTTTTTACGAGAATGTGGTTTCTCAACATAATAAAACCGGCTTAGCCTGTTGGCCAGCCGGTTTTATTACAAACACTGTGTCTTTATAAGGTACCCTCCCGGTACATTTTTTCCAGTTGGGTCAGAAACATTGTCATCCAGGCATTATTCTGTTCGATGTATTCGGGGTGAGCCAGCAGCTCTGCCGGTGTTTGGACATATTCGGCCGGAATCATTTCATCCCGGCAGTTTTCAATGAGACCGGCAATGATCGCCGGTGTATTTTCCAGATGATACTGAAACCCGAAAACCCGGTTTTTGTAGATAAAAGCCTGATGCCGGCAGGCCTCGCTTGTCGCGATACAGGTTGCCGCCGCCGGCAGTTCACTGAAGGTATCCCCGTGCCATTGAAATACGATGGGGGCCGGCGGAAAAAAGGAAAACAGCGGTGACTGTCTCGCCTGTTCGCTCAAGCTGACCGGGAGCCAGCCAATCTCCTTACAGGGATTTTGGGTTACCCTGCCGCCGATGACATCGGCAATTAATTGTCCGCCCAGACAGAGGCCAATCACAACTTTGCCGGTGTCAACAGCCGCCCGGATAAATTCCTTTTCCGCAGCCAGCCACGGATAGAGTGCCTCTTCATAGATATTCATCGGCCCGCCCATGACCACAAGCCAGTCGAAGTCAGACTGGGCCGGCAATGTCTCTTCCCGGTACAGCTGCGTGCAGGTCAGCGCATGGCCGTTTTCTTCGGCCCATTGCAGAATACTGCCAGGGTTTTCAAACGGGACATGCTGCAAATAATGAAGTCTCATCTTTTTTCTCCTATCCTTTCGCATAACCTTACTGCTGTCATTTTCTCACAAATAAATAAAAAAGCCAACCCTTATGCGAACCTGTGCGCCGCTTAGTTGGCATAACAATGTATATTATTACTTATTTTTCTGCCATGCCTAGCCAGCCCGGTCACCTATAAACCACTGCACTCAGGCTCTGGCCGCTCGGCATGGCGCAATTGATGAAAAGCCTGTTGCAGGCCCTCTTCGACACTTGTGCACGATTCAACTACCGGGATACCATGCCCCAGCAATCGCTTTTGCGCCTCATAGCCGATCCGCATGGTCAATACGGCATCACAATCGGCAACCCCTGCAATCAGTGCATCCTTTTTCGTTTCTGCCTCATCACAGTTTTCCATCCCCAGACAATACTTCCGGGTAGGCCTGCTCTCTATAAACCGGGTATTCATGCCGTCTGTCTCGTAGATATGAAACTCTTCGGCATGACCATAATGCAAATCCACCAGTTTCTTATACTTGGAGGTCACAGCTATCTTATACACCCGGGCCGGCCGGTTGCATCTTGCCGCCTCCGGCTTGGGGCTGCGAAATCTATGGGATTGATCCTCTGCCAAAAGGCCAATCGCATCAGCCCGGCATTGCTGACAGTGCCTCATTTGCGTAATATCGGGCTGGCACAGATCTCGCATCGCGTTTACTTCTTTCCTGCTGGTCTGGGAAAAGCCCTCAAAAACACTGCCTGGCGCCGGAATTAGCGGCATAATATTAGTCATTAGCGCTCCCAGGCTCTTTACCTTTTTTACTACTGCCGGAATATGTTCATCATTAATGCCTTTGATCATAACAATATTGACTTTGACCAGGATGCCGTTACCGGCTAGCAGCTTAATTCCTGCCAGTTGGTTGCCGATCAGTAATTCAGCAGCACTTTCGCCGGCATAGTATTTTCCTAGATAATAAACATGGCGGTAGATTTTGGCCCCGATGGCAGGCTCCAGACAGTTTACCGTGACGGTTACATGCTTAATCCCCAGATCGATGATATCCTGCCCATAGCGGGGCAGCATCAGGCCATTGGTAGACAGGCAAAAGATAGTTTCAGGCGATTCAGCTTTGATTAACCGGATACTGCCTGTTACAGCCTCCCAATTGGCTAAAGCATCACCCGGACCGGCAATGCCAACAACACTCAAATGAGGAAGCGCCGCTTTTACCCTGATAAACTTTTCCAGACTCTGAGCCGGGGTCAATATCTCACTTGTCACACCGGGACGGCTTTCATTCACACAGTCATACTTACGGTTACAGTAGTTGCAGCTTATGTTGCAAACCGGCGCCACCGGCAGATGCATCCTGGCATATTTATGATGGGCAGCAAAAGAATAGCAGGGGTGTTTAGCCGTAATTTCTGCTAATTCTTGTTTTTCCATAGCAAATCAACCCCTTTTCATAAAGCCTGAAACATATGCTCCGGGTCAATTGGGTTTTCTTTGGCCGTGAGCTCCTCCGGCTTAATGGCGTAAACAGCAACTGCATTGTCATCAAAGGAAGAACGGTACTTATCGACAAATTGTGCTGAAAGCGGGGTTTTAAAAAACTGCGGCATAAACTTTTCCAGAAACTGTGCCAGCACTTGCGTTTTTTCTTTTACATCGTTGACAAGCAGCGCTTTGCCAAAAATAATCACACTCAGATAGGCGGTATCGCATTTGGCCGGTACCGGGTCAGCCACCGTACCGAATTCTTCAAATACGGTAAAACAGACCGCCGGATTGGCGGCCAGAACAAAATTCTTCTTGCCGCTGCCCATGCCATGGATATAGATCTTCCCCTGCCAATAGACATAATTGACAGGCAGGGCATACGGACTGCCGGCAGCCGTACTCATACTTAAGGTGCCAACCCTCTTTGCAGTTAAAAAATGATCAATTTTTTCTTGATCATGGCAAATCCGGCGGGTATAACTTATTTGTTCCAATATCCCCACTCCTTTCGCTGCTAAAAACAAGCCATAAAGCGGCCATTCCGGCTAACCGGCGCCTTCATTGGCAAAGGCTGCCCTTACGGCAGCAATTCTGGTTTGGTCAAACAGAGCCTGAACCTGCTTGCACATTGCCAGGACACGGTCTGTGTCGGCTGGTACGGGAATGCCATGATGGTAGTTTTCCAGAGAGCAAATCCCAAATATTAAATCCAGTGACCGTATTTCCTGGTTTAAAGCCGGCAACACATCAATCACCAGTTCCACCGCATCCATCAGGCAGGTATAGTTGTGATTTCCCGGTTCGACGCCGTATAAATCACACAAAGCAATCAGATAGTTTTCGAGCGCAACCGAACCCACATTGAACACCACACTGGGGTCCTGGCCTTCATCCAGGAACTGCTCGGCCCGGCGATGATACACCCGGGCACTGCGATAATCTTCTTCAAATGCCTCTATATCGATGTTACTGATATCAATCATCGTTCTAGCCTCTTTCCGTTACGATTCTGCCAGCACCCGGCCCATGCCGGGCACTGGCAAAACCCAAAGAATTCCTGCCGGATCGGCCCAACTACCTGCTCAGGCTACGCTGGCAGAGGATACTTACCAGACGTTAAGAACCCATTCCTTGTTTTTCTTATATTCCATATCGGTAAAAAGAGTGTTGGCCATCTGTTCTGCCAGCCAGGTTGCGCCGGCATAGCCAACAACCGGATGCCGGTACAGGCCTGCCCGGTCATAGGTGGGAAAACCGACCCGGACCATGGGGATATTATTGTCAATGGACACAAACCGGCCCTTGGAATGGCCAAGAATCAGGTCAAGCTCCAATCCCTCATTCTTGATCCGGTTTTCCAGCTCCCACAAATCGGCATTCATAATGATTTCCATTTTGAAGTCGACGTTGGCCTGCAGGGCTTTGATCCGGGGATCTTCCGGATAGGTGGTATTGTCATCACCAAGCAGCAATAATACCGGCTTCATCTCCAGGTCGAGGCAGAACTCAGCCAGACCGATAACCAGGTCAGGGTGTCCATAGATCGCAACCTTTTTGTCGGCAAAAAACATGTGGGTCAGGTCGGTCAGGGCATCAATGGCAATGCCCCGTTCCCAGACCAGCGAGGGCGGGATTGGCTTGCCTGTCATGTTTTTCAGGTTTTGCAAAAAAGTATCGGTGTTGCGGATACCGATCGGTGTCGGTCCAATAACAGCCGGGACAGCAAATTCGGTTTCCAGATACCGGGCAGCCTTGGCACCTTCATAGCGGTTCAGGGCAATTGTTCCCACTGCGTTGGCAGTGTCGGTCAGATCAGCAATCGTGGTATCGCCATGAGCAACTACATTGCCGTCAGGCATCAGGGGAGCATCAAAATTTTCAATTTCAAACAGGACGGTAGCATCCACCTGCATTTCTGCCAGCAGGTGTTTGAGCGCAGTCACATCCCCGGGGTTGACCCAGCCGGTGATCAGATTGATCTTGCCGTTAGGTTCGCCTTTTTTTGCAAAATGACTGACAAAGTCCAGCAGGGCCACATCATAGCCTGTTACCTGACTGCCTTTAAAGCTGGGGGTGTGAACAGGAATCAGGTGAACCTCCCGGTCCGCGTATTTTTCTTTTAATAAGCCGTTATTGAGCTTTAAAACCACACCGTCGACATCGTCACCAATAACCTCTGTGGAACAGGTGGTAATGATCGGTATTACCTTAACGTGGGGATACCGCATTAACAGAACATCAACCGCTTCTTCCACCCGGTGAGTGGCTCCGAACACGGCTCCATCCTCATGCAGGGAAGAAGACGCAATCTCGAAGCTCTCTTTAAAATGCTGCGAGAACAGAAGGCGGACAAACATAACGCAGCCCTGCCCGCCATGAACAATACCAATACAATCCTTGATCCCTATGCTGGCATACTGCGCGCCACAAGGCTGACAGGTAAATATCGGGTCGATAACGCCGGCACGCTCTTTGGGTTTTACTTCACAAAACATAGTAATTACTCCTTTTCCTGTTTGTTTTGTTCTGCGGCCGCCGCAATGGCACACAGCCTCTGCTTGTTAATAATGGGCGTCGGTAAGCTCCGCATTCAGGGAGCCGGTAATGGTTAGGTAATCCATCCGGTCTTTAAGCCCCTGCATCAGCAGTTTGATCTCGGCTTTATCCATCGCTCCCAGCCATGGATACCGGCTTTTAAAAGCATCAGCCAAACACACGGCATCTACCCAGTAGACCTTGTCATTCGGTGTAGTAAGGTCAACAGGCTCTTCACACAACAGCTGCATCGTTTTCGTTAGAATTCCCTCATTCTGCTTCTCCCGGTCCCAGGCCCGGGAGTGAAACTGCCAGAGGCATTTCTTCATGATATAATCTACCAGTTGTTCAATCCGTTCTTTCGTTACGCTCTCCATCGCTTTCGTCGCCTCCCTTACACTGCCGATAATTTTTGCGGGGCCGGGGGAAATGCCGGATAGGTTCTGGCCCGTAATTCTGAGACAATATCATACTTGCCGGTATATTCCCGGAGGGTGGTCGAAGCCGTTATCTCTTCACTCAGATTTACATCGGAGAGCATTTTTTGTGTCACAAAACCTTGGTCAGTCGGTATTTCATCCTTGCTGATATCCAGGAAAGCAAGCTTATGGATCGGTGAGTAGATGGCATTATAAATATCGCGGGCAAATCTGACCCAGCCTTCATAGCCCTTCCAGGGACCATTATGGTAGGCATGAGCGTTAAGATAAGGAACCCGGATTTTCTTGGCAACCTCACCTGGCCGCTTGCCCGTAAAGATAATATCCGGTTTTAAGGTCTCCATCGCTTCCAGCCCTTCCAGCTCATTGGGATCATCGATGGCCAGCGCCCCTTCTTCACACCGGGCAATGCCCTTCTCCATATCTCCCTGATGGCCGAACTTGGTATATACCGAAACGACCTCAACCCCCATCTCCTCGTGAATAACATGCGCCCAGTGCCAGAGCTTGGAACCGCCCGGCCAGAGGCATACCTTCTTGCCCTGCAGGCGCTCTTTGTACCAGTCCAGTTCCGGTTTCCACCTGGCGGTGTCTTCATCAATAATGGCCTGAGCCCGGTCTTCGATGCCAAAGAACAGGCCAACCTTCCGGAGTGACGCCGACAGGGGCTCAAAACCAAAGCCATCGATATCCAGCCGGGGCGTCCCGTAGCGAACACGCAGTTCATTGCAGATGTACTCGGCTGAACGGGCGCATTCGAGAACATTGAGATCGGCCCGGTGCATCGCCCGCAGGTCGTCGTAGGAGCCGTTACCGGTAAAAGTGGATAAAACCTGAATCCCCATCCGTTTAAAATAGCTTTGCATAACCTCCTGGTCGCCCTGAATGTTATACTCGCCTACATAATTGATAACATAGTCACTGGTGAATTCGGGTTCAACATTACCGACCTTTTGATTAAGCCAGGCAATATTAATCTTGTGATGGCCGCCCGACTGACTCGGTCCGCCGAAGCCGGGGGCATTGCAAACAAAGATATCTACTTCCGGCATTTCATCCATAACTTCCTGGGCTACCGCATTGATGTCATCCCCGATCAGAGCCGAAGCGCAGGTTTGGTAGAGGGTCATCCGCTTAATATCGGGAAAAGCCTTGAAGGCCTCAATAATATTTTGTTTAAGGATTTTTTCCGCCCCGAACACAATATGTTTTTCCTTCATATCGGTGGCGTAGGTATGTTTAAGCTGGAAATTATCGTTATCACTGATATAACGTTTGGTCTGCCACGTATCATAAGTGCAGCCGACAGGCCCGTGGCTCATATGAATAACATCTTTCATCGGTGTACCGATAACATGCTTGGCACCGCAATAGGCGCAGCCCCGTTCTGAAATCGACCCCGGAATCGTGTTAAGGTAGCCGAGAGGAAGAGCTGATGTCAAATCCTCACCGGGGCCTTTTACCACAGCGTGCTTTTTTCTTTCCGGGATACACTTACTGCATTCAAACTCATGATATGGCATGGATTTGTTCCTCCTTTACTTTTTACTTTTAATCGGCAATGCCGTATTTCACAACCATGGCTTCCAGTTCATCCATGCTGAGCGGTTTCGGAATCACGAAATTGGTATTCTCAATAATCTTCTTCGCCAATTCGCCGTATTCATTGGCCTGGTTGCATTCGGCATCGTATTCAACAACGGTTTTCTTATTGAACTCAGCCTTTTGCACAATATTATCGCGCGGTACAAAATGTATCATCTGGGTGCCGATAGCAGCGGTGAACTCTTCCAGAAACTCTCTTTCCCGGTCTACCTTACGGCTGTTGCAAATGACCCCGCCGAGGCGGACACCGCTCTGCTTGGCGTATTTAACAAGCCCTTTGCAAATATTGTTGGCGGCATAAATGGCCATCATTTCGCCGGAAGCAACAATATACACCTCCTGGGCTTTGCCATCACGGATCGGCATGGCAAAGCCGCCGCAAACCACGTCACCCAGTACATCAAAAAACACAAAGTCCAGGTCCGGTGTATAGGCACCGTTTTTCTCCATCAGGTCAATAGCCGTAATGACGCCGCGGCCTGCGCAGCCTACACCGGGCTCAGGACCACCGGACTCAACGCAGCGGATGCCCTGATAGCCTGTTTTGACTACTTTATCCACAGTAATTTTTTCTTCGCCCTCATCCCGCAGCATATCCATTAATGTCTTTTGATTCATCCCGCCCAAAATCAGCCGGGTTGAATCCGCCTTAGGATCACAGCCATGGATGAATACCTTTTTATCATAAAAGTGGGCCATGGCCCCGGCCGTATTTTGTTGGGTAGTGGATTTACCGATTCCGCCTTTACCATAGATTGCAATTTTTCTTGGCATGGTTAGCACGCTCCCTCAAGATGTAATTTTTGTTTTAAGACTACAGCCTGCCTGGCTTTCATGGCCGCTTACACAGCGGCATCGCCGGTTTCACCGGTCCGGACCCGAATAGCATCAAAAACCGGCAGTACAAATATCTTGCCGTCACCGACCTTATTATCGGTACGGTTTACTTCGATAATTTTATCAACAATTTTGGGTACATCCTCGTCGTGGGCGAGAATGGTAAACAGCCGGCGGGGAAATAACCGGGTCCCATCCAGGAACTCGACAATCAGCTTTTCCGTCCTGGCAGCATCATCCTTAGACAGGGCCAGCAACGTTTGCCGCCGGTCGGCAATGAGAGTGGGATCAGTAACCAGCCGGCCCCGGCCCATCACTTTAAAGGCAGTGAAACCGGCTACTCCAACCTCTACCAGCGCTTTTTTCATAGCACTGACTTTGTTCATCCTGATGACAGCAATGATCTCCTTCATAGCCCCGCCTCCCTATAGCCCGGCGGCACCGGTGGAGACGGTATACACCTCTTCGACCGGACTGATAAAAATTTTACCGTCGCCAAATGCGCCCTCAGCCGTGCTCTTAGCATGCTGGATGATTAGGGATACCAGTTCATCTTTGCGAGCGGCAGGAACCGCCATCATAATCAGACTCTTAGGAATCTCATCATATACGACACCGCCGATTTTAATCCCCATTTGTTTGCCACGACCCACCACATCGACTACAGTGGCCGCATGGAACCCGGCAGCCGACAATTCAGCAAGAAGTTCATCTTTTTTCTCCGGTCTGACAATGGCTCTAACCATAATCATAGCGATCTACCCCCTTTATTTTTATAAACATTGGGTTGCAATCTTCTTCTATCCTAAGCTACACTTTAGCGAATCGGTAGGGCGAAAGCAGACGGTCTATCAAGGCTACTGATTTTCTGATTTCTTCCTTGTTGGCTAAAGAAATCAGATCAGCTTTACAGACAGGACCGCAATGGGCTTTCGCGGACGCGTCCGGAAGCAAAATGCTGGCTGCAATAACGCCTTGTTCGGCAGACCTGCCGTCGTCAGTATGTTTGTTACCTGCGTGCAATGCCTCCTTTGCCATGAATTATTCCTCCTATTTTTCTTCTTGAAAAAAGAAAACTAACTTGTTATAATAAAATGGGTAAATTAAATAAACCTAGTGTCACTGGGAATAGAAGATTTGCCTGTGCTTCATGGGTATTCGTGGTACCCATGAAGCTTTTGCTGCGGTACAGTTTTTAACCCGATACAGATCACCTCCTTAACCGGTTATTCTGGGTAAACTGATCAGCACAATCAATTTTTAAAGCTGCACTGCTTTGTGAAATTGACTGTGGTGTGATGAGTTTGTTATTGATTAATTTTGTTAACGCAAAAATGGGTAACCCAAATAAACCTAGTGTCACTGGATTGCTAAATGGTTTTCCATCTTGCCGAGTTATCATCTGCCGGATATTCGTGGTATCCTGCAGATTTTTTATTTTACTGTCTGTGGGTATAAAAAAAATCAACTAACCGCACCTTAAGACGGTTAATTGATACCCCGTTGTACCTGAATTAGTATTTATACATAAGATACATCAAAACCTCGTTCTAGTCAATAACATTTTAGTAAATAAATATCGCATTCCACAACATAAGCAAATTAAAGCCATGTAAAAGTCTTTTATTTATAATGGTTTAGTTTGTTTATGTTAGTTTTTAATATGTTGTGTTTGCTTGAGATATGCCCTATATTCTTGCAATATTTTTTACAAGAATATAGTAAAAATCACGTCAGAAAAGGGTAGGTGTATTATTTTTTTAATATTTAAATTATTGAAAAATATACAGCGGCAGTGATTTTGTTTCACTCAAACGTAAGAACACCAAACCGTCGCAGTTTGGTGTTCTTACTACTTGAAACTACATTAGTTGCAGCCACGCTTAGTTTTTTTTCTTTTTTATTTCTTCAATCAGATAGTCGTTCAGAATCCGGATATTGGTGCCTTTCATACCCAGCGATTTGGATTCTATCACGCCGGCACTCTCCAATTTTCTCAGGGCATTAACAATAACCGACCTGGTAATTCCGGCCTGGTCGGCGATTTTGCTGGCGACAACTAAATCTTCCTCCCCCTCGACAGCACTGAGAATATTTACAGCGGCATCCAGTTCGGAGTAAGAAAGTGTATTCAAGGCAACCTGAACGGTGGTCCGCCGGCGTGTGTCTTCCTCCATTTTATCCACCCGGCCCCGGAGCAGATCCATGCCCAGCATGGTAGCCCCATACTCAGCCAGCATAAGATCGTTTTCGGTAAATTCATGGTGGAACTTGGCAATTACCAACGATCCCAGCCGTTTACCAATACCAACAACAGGTACTACAAGGGAAAACTTTTCGCCGACATGGCATTGCAATTGGTCACTAAATACGCAGCAGCCCTCTTCCAGACGAATATTGGTAGTGGTCTCACGCACACTGCGCAATACTTTCATGTATTCTTCCGGAAACTGACCTTGCTCCAGCACCTCTTCCAATATGGTGCCGCATTCAAAGCTTTCATACAAAGCATGGCCCAGGATTACCCCTTCTTTGTCAATCAGATACACATTGGCTGACATGAAATCGCTGAGCAGCCTGGTAACCTTATCGTAATCCACCTTTTCCGATTCCTGAAGCAGTTTATTGATTTCCCGCGTCTGGCTTAATAATGTCGTCACGGTACAAGCCCGCCTTTCTCGCTAAAATTTTTTATCTGCCAGAATTTATGACTAAATTCTGTTGACATAAGAACACCTATACCCTAAAGGGCACAGGCGGCTTATGCCGTTGTCCTAAGGGACTTGGCCCAAGCCAAGTCTTATCTTATCCTATATCAAATCCTTCTAGGGTAGGTTGTTTTCATCACCCCTGATTTTCTTCTGGATTATATTCTATTTCTCATAAACATACAGAACTCCTGCCACATCCGACAAGATTTGGCAGGAGTTCGGCTTTTTTTCACGATTTTCGCTAAATATGTATAACTTTCTTTGCTACACTTGTTGAATTCGTAAAGCCTGTATTGATATGAATCCCCTTAAAAAGCTTACTGCCGGTGCCTGCATTTTTATTTTTTTATTGCCTTGAAAGCCTCTGTTTGCTGCTTAATCCCCACTTCTGTTGCAAACCGTTCAATACTGGAGGCACCAAAGAAACCTTCCACATCATGGGTGTTGGCAATAATATATTGGGCATCTTCCGGTTCGGCAATTGGACCGCCATGACATAAAACAATCAGATCCGGATTTACGGCTTTGCCGGCGTCACAAATAGCCTGGACTTTAACAACACAATCATCAAGGGTCAGCGCGGTCTGGGCCCCAATAGTGCCTTTCGTCGTTAAGCCCATATGGGCCACAATTATATCGGCCCCGGCTCTGGCCATTTTCACAGCCTGGTCGGGATCAAATACATAAGGAGAAGTTACCAGATCCAGTTCATGGGCCTTTTTGATCATCTCCACTTCCAGGTCATACCCCATGCCTGTTTCCTCCAGGTTTTGCCGGAATACCCCGTCAATGAGGCCTACGGTCGGGAAGTTTTGAACACCGGCAAAGCCCTGGTCCTTCAGCTGCTTGAGGAATACTTCCATAATCCGGAACGGATCAGTACCGCACACACCGGCTAAAACGGGGGTGTGCTTAACTACCGGCAGCACCTCGGCGCCCATTTCCACAACAATTTTGTTGGCATCCCCATAGGACAGCAGTCCGGCCAGCGACCCCCGGCCTGCCATTCTATATTTCCCTGAATTATAAATAATAATTAAATCTACACCGCCGGCTTCGCCGCTCTTAGCCGATATACCGGCACCGGCACCGGCACCGACAATAATGTTGCCGGCAGTGATTTCCGCTTTTAATTTCTTTAATACCCCTTGTCTTGTTGGTAACATAAAACTGCCTCCTACCTGTGTTTCTCCTGTAACAGCATGATTAATTTCCGGGCTGCTGCCGTGGAAAACGCAATATCATTAATATTGGCGTCGACCTCAATAATTTCAACAAGCGGATTGGTGATATTCTCTTTGAGTGTCTGAAATAATATGGCATCTTCTTCCGGGCCATAAAAAGGCTGGCCGGGGGCATCAATCATCGAGACCCCTTGCAGCGGCAGCAACAAAGCCGCCTTATGCCGGCACATATTCAGTTTGCCGGCAATGACCAGACCTAACTGCCTGTTTTCCTCCACTGTGGTCCGCATCAGGGTCACGGTCGGGTTATGTTTATAAAAATTACGGCCGCTATATTTGTCCGGGACAGTGGCAATCGGTCCGAAGTTTACCATATCCAAAGCACCGACAGAAACTACCTGGGGTATTTGACCAAGAGCGGCCGCTTCCAGTCTGCTGTCACCGGCTGCCATATTACCGCCCATGAGCTGATCGCACCATTCGGTTGTGGTAATGTCAAAAACACCTTCGATGTAGCCGTCTCTAATCAGACCTTCCATAGCTTTGCCGCCTGTGCCTGTCGCATGGAAGATTAATACCTCATAGCCTTGCTGCTCTAACATTTCTCTGGCCTGATTAACACAGGGTGTCGTCACCCCGAACATAGAGGCGGCAATCAGTGGTTTCTTCTCCTGCACCTTATTGACTTCAAACTTTACCATCCCGGCGATGGCCAGGGCGGCGTTAGTAAAGATCCTGGTCGAGATGGAGTTTAAACCGGCAACATCGACAATCGAGGGATACATAAAGATATCACTGGTGCCGACATACATAGAAACATCCCCGGCCGCCACGGTGGACACCATCACTTTGGGCACACCAATCGGCAAGGCCCGCATGCCCGGCGTCACCAGCGAGGTGCCGCCACTGCCGCCGCAGGAGATTATGCCGTCGAACTTACCTTCGGCGTAAAGCTGAGGCAGTAGTTTTTCCAGGCCCCGGGAGAGAACCTCGGTGGCCTGCGCCCGGTCCTTATTGGCAGCGATAGTTTTGATATCAGCCCCCACGAGGCCGGCAATGTCTTCATTGGAAACATCGGTTGCCAGCTTTGACGGAAAAACACCGGTATGGATCATAAATGTCTGTAAGCCCAGACCTTGAATAATCTCCTGCAGGTAGCCAAACTCCAGATACTTGGAGTCAAAGGTACCGGCAATAGCCACTGTTTTCATCCAATCCCTCCTTACATTAAGGAATTGCCGGTTTCCTGCCGGCAACTTGCTTATAATAAAACAATACCGTATTTTCAGATAAAATCATATATATAATTATCTGATTTTCATGTGTTTATGTATTATTCAGACTCAGCCTCAGGTTCACTTTCAGAACCGGCGGTTTTATGATTCAGAAATTTTTCCGGCGCCACGCCGGTTACTCTTTTAAAGGTATGGCTGAAATGCGAATACTCTTTAAAACCGGTCATCTGAGCCACTTCATTGAGTTTTATATGCTTGACCTTCATGATTTCCTTGGCCTTGCTAATCCTATACTGAATAAGGTATTCGGAGAATGTACAGCCTACCTCTTTTTTAAATAATGCACTTAAATGTGACCTCGAGATATGAGCAACCTTTGCCAGATCCGCAAACAGGACTTTCTGCCGGTAGTTAACCGCAACATAGTCTTTAACAAAATCAACATAATTATAATGATTTTTGATGCCCTCAATCATCTTTACCAGCAGCTCGTCCTGGGCAAGATGTCCTGTCTGCTTAAAGGCTCTGGTTATATTGATAATCGCGTCTTCCGAAGGTATTCTTTCAAAAGATGAGCCACCGATATAGCCCATGGTGCGCGTATTATTATACAGGTAACTCAGATCGACAGGCATTTTTACCGGGCCGCCATAGATCATTTTAATAATACCGGGGCGAACGTCGTCACAGGCAGTAAATACTTCGTCCGCAATCTCCTTGGCCGCCTGTAAGGATAATACTTTTTTCGCCCCCGTATAACCGCCTTTGGTAAGGCCCAAATGGGCACAGATTAAATCGGCCCCGGCTATGGCCATGGCCTGGGCCTGATGACGGTCAAACACAAACGCCAGGGTAAACAGATTCTGCTGATGGGCAATGCGAATGGCCTCAATTTCCCGGTCAAAGGAAATGCCTTCTTCCTCCAGTGCTTCCCGGAATTGCCCGTCAAGCATGCCTATGGTCGGAAAATTATTAATACCGGCAAACCCCCGAGCCCCGATTAATGCAATATATTGTTCCAGCTCGATCATGGGGTCGGTGGCATTCAAGCCAAATATAACCGGAATTTCTGCGGCCAGAGGAATAATCTCCCGCGTGCCAAACTCCATTACCATCTCATTACAGTTGGCAAATGGCAGCCAGCCGGCCAACGAACTCTGCCCCATTTGCCGGAAGCGGCCGGCATTAAGGGCCAGCAGCATATCGGCCCCGCCTTTTACCGCATATTTTGCCGTAATCCCGGCCCCTGCCGCCACGCCGATAATATGGCCGGTAACCCTTAACTGCGTTTTCAGTTTATGCAATATCTGCTCCCGCTGCAAAACCATTGTCGTTCTTCCTTCCTGTCGAAAATAGCTTATGCCAAAACCGGTCTTGGGGCGGACCTGGCAGGAGACCGCAGCTTTAAGGACATACTCTGCTATTATTTATGATAAAAACAAAAACCCGTTATACTTTTTAATATGTAAAAAAGGTATAGGCCATCCCCTATACCTTTTACCAGACAAATTTGCAGTTTTATTTTGTAACCATAACCGGACAAGCTGAACGATGGAGGACATAACTGCTGACACTGCCGAGTACCAGTTCTTTAATTGTCCCCAGGCCGCGGCGCCCCATAACGATTAGATCATAGCCGTTGGCAGCACAAAATGTCACAATCACTTCCGGCGGCGCACCGATTTTCATAAACCCCTCGGCCTGGACGGCCGGCGGCAATTGGTTTAAAGCCTCATCAAGCAGCAACTGCCCGGATTCCTGAAGGTTCTCAAAAACGCGGTCTGGAATGTAGACCCCCATATTGCTTTGTCCGACCGAGGAGATGACTGCTGCCAGGTTAACAACATGCAGGATGCCAACAGAGGCCTGGCACAGTCCGGCCAGATAACCGGCGTACTCCAAGGCCCGCCGGGAATTGTCCGAACCATCAACGGGAACCAAAATCTTGTTAAATGTGAGCATTTTCATTCCTCCTTTTGTTTAATGGCGCTCCGGCGGCACCTGCTGCCGACGAATCAGCAGGGCCAGCAAACCGCCGCCAAAACACACAATGGAAACTGTATGAAACACATCCTGAAAAGATAAAATCGTTGCCTGACGGGCAATCATTTCATTCAATAGCGCTTTGAACATTACATACTGCTGTGGCAGGAACCCCTGACCTGTCAGCCAGCCATGAGCCGCTGTCAGCAGCATGGAGTTGTCCATCCCCTGGTTGCCCCACAGACCCTGCAGCAGCCGGAATATTTCGTTCCCGGAATGAGCAGCGGGATTTAAGTATTCCTTTAATACCACAGTATGATATATTTCTCTTCGCGTCAATAGGGTTTCGGCAAAAACCACCCCCATACTGCCGCCAATGATTTTCGACAGGTTGAATATGCCGGAGCCGACGCCGATTTTATCCCGTGGCAATGACGATACGGCACAATTGGTCAGTGGCGACATGGTCAGCCCCAATCCCATTCCAAAGAGGGCCAAACGGAAAAAGAAGTCGCTCCTTGCATAGTCGGCACTGATGGTAGCCAGAGAGAAGAGGGCACCGGCAATCATCATAATACCGGTAAAGGCCGGCAGCCGGGATCCGAAACGATCGGCCAGCCGCCCGCCCAGCGGCGAAAACACGACCATAGTCGCGGTAAGCGGCAGTAACATCAGGCCGGCGGTAGTGGAGTTGTAGCCAAGGATTGATTTTAAAAAAAACGGTAATAAAAAGTTTCCCCCGAAAAAGGCAACAAAGGATATGAAACCGACCAGATTAGCCACCGTAAACGTGGCATTGCCAAATAAGCGCATATCGATCATCGGGTTTACCACCTTGCATTCCACAGCCAGGAACAGGACAAACGCCGCAAAGGCCATATAAAATAAGGATAGAATATACAGAGAGTCCCAGCCTTCTTTTTGCCCCTGATTCAGCGCCACAAGCAAGGCACTAATACCGGCAATCAGCAGAGCCGCCCCCAGATAATCAATAGTAACCCTGGCATTGCGGCCGGATTTTGGTATTACAGCCCAGGCGAAGATAACACTTAACACACAAACCGGCCCCACAGAAAAGAAAACCCAGCGCCAGTCAAAGATTTCGATTAAGTAGCCGCCGACTGTCGGTCCCAGCGCACTGCCGGCAGCCGCCATTGCACTCCACAGGCCCAAAGCCTGGCCCCGCTCATGGGCGTCAAACGTTTCGGCAACTATCGTCATGGCATTGGGCAATAACATACCGGCCCCGATGCCCTGCATAATCCGGAACAAAATCATCATTGATGAATTTGTGGCCATACCGCACAGCAGCGATGCGGCGGTAAACAGGATTAACCCCACTATGTACACCGTCTTGGCCCCAAACTGGTCACCAAGCTTGCCGGTTAGCGGCAGGGTTGAACCATAGGGCAGCATATACCCCAGCGAAACCCACACAATCGAATCCATATTGAAATTTAAGGCGGCCATTATGTTCGGGAGGGCAATATTAACACAGCTGCTGACATAGGCGCTCAGAACGGTTCCCAGACAGACAGCACATAAGATCGCATATTTGTTGATCATCGCAAACCTTCATTCCCGCCGTCAGCCGGTGATAATTTTTATCACAGCCGACATGCCTGGCTTAAGTACATATTCAGACTCTTCCGCCTGGATTTTGACCGGCAGCCGCTGGGTAACCTTAGTAAAATTGGCCGCTGTATTCTCTGTTGGCAGCAGGGCAAACTGCGATCCTGATGCCGGTCCCACTTCAATAACCTTGCCGGTAAATCTTTTATGCGGATAGGCGTCAATCGTAAACTCCACCTGCTGGCCCACTTTTACCCGCCCAATATAGGTTTCCTCAATATTGGCGCCAATCCAGACATCGGCGAGATTACTGATGCTAAATAGCTGCTGGCCGAAAGAAATGATTTCCCCGTCTTCGGTTGACTTCAGGGCAACGACACCGGCGACAGGTGCTTTTATTGTTGTATCAGCCAATTGAATTTGGGCATTTTTCAATACGGCCCGGGCCTGCTGCACCTGGGCCTGGGCAATCATGATATCTTCCTGCCGGGAGCCTTCAACACTCAGGCTATATTGCTCGGTCGCTGCACTATACTGAGCCTGGGCGATCTCAAAAGCGGTCCTGCTCGCATCCCGCTGCTGCACAGCAATGGCCCCCTGCAGATACAGGGTCTGGTCGCGTTCGCTGTTTTTCCGGGCATTTTCCAGATTGGATTTGGCCTGCAGGGCGACGGCATTGGCCTGGGCGATTTCCTGCGGTCTGTTGCCGGCCAGCGTTGCTGCCAGCTTAGCCTGCGCCATGGCCAGGTTGGCCTGCGCCTGCTCCACCTGCACGGCAAATTCCTGCTGTTCCAGTACAGCCAGGATCTGGCCGGCCTGGACATTATCGCCTTCTTTAACTACTACTTTTTCGATTCTGCCGCTGATTTTGCCACTAACGGCAACAATTGTACCTTTTACCCGGGCATCGTCAGTAGCCACAACCCGGCTGCTGTAAAGCCACCACCACAGACCGCCGGCCAGCAGGAGCGCTGCCAGCAGACCGCTGATGATCAGCATGTGCCGGTTAGTAAGTTTTGCAGTCCCTGTACTCACAGATTTCCCCTCACCTTTTCTGATTCAATTACTTCTTGCCGGTATCAAATACAGCGGCTGCCTGCCCGGCTACTGTGCCAGTAAATCTGCCCGTAAGATAGCGACCTTCCGTTCCAGTTCCTTTAACCGGTCTTCAAGCATGACCACCAGCGCCGGTATGCGGGCAACGCCGGCTTCCGTTATGGTATAAATACGCTTCCCCCGCGTAACCGGGCTATTCCATTCGCCGGTAATATACCCTTTTTCCTCCATAATCCGCAATAAGGGATACAGGGCATTGGTATTAGGTGTATACGCATTCTGCGTGCGCTGCTTGATTTCATCTGCCAGTTTATTGCCATGGGCAGGGCCCTGCTGTAATATTTTCAATATGTATAATCCCAAAACCAAGCGCATGTAACTTAAGTAATCATTCTTTTTGGTCGTCAAGTTAATAAAGCCTCCTCTATTATCGATATTATTATTAATAATATCAAGTTTTTTTTACCAGGTCAATACATAGTTCTGGCCGCCATAACCCTAGTCGCTTATCAGCCCTAAGCCAATAAATACCGGTGTCGGTGGTAAGGAGTGGGGCTAAGCCTCTGCCTCCCTTTTCCGTAAAGCTGATAGGGAGCAAAATTGCTGTACAGGTGCCAGATGCCGCCTGCCATACTCTAACGGCAGGAATTTGCAGAAGAATTATCGAAGCAAACAACAATGTAATCTGAAGGTATATATTATTTAATGAATTGACAAAACCTAGTATAGCTGCAGTTTTGCAGCCTGCTAACTTTTCAGTGCCAGGTCACTCACTGATGAGAAATAAGCGGCAACTACGCTACCAAAAGCCGTTATGTTAACACAGCTCGCCGGCCGCGGATACGACACAAGGAAGGGGATTCAAAATGGAATTTAATTTACAGACAGGCATGAAAGCAGAACGGTCAGAACAGGTAACCAGCGAAAACACCGCCATTAAATATGGCAGCGGCGGGGTCGCCGTATATGCCACACCGGCCATGGTGGGGCTTATGGAAGGGACCTGCCTGGCGGCAGTCGATCCGCACCTGCCATCAGGTATGGCTACAGTGGGAATTGCTCTTGCCATCAAACATCTGGCGGCTACGCCTGTCGGTATGACGGTCCGGGCCACAGCCGAACTGACGGAAATTGCCGGCAAAAAGCTGGTATTCCGGGTGGAAGCCTATGACGACAAAGAAAAAATAGGGGAAGGCACGCACGAACGCTATATCATTGACCTTGCGAAATTCCTGAAAAAAACGGAAAGTAAAAAGGATCTGTAATACGTAAAAAACGGGCCGCGGCTATGACTTATATATAAGTCTAGCCGCGACCCGTTTTTTTGACTATATTGCAGTCTGGAAGCGCCTGGTAATGTCAGTCTTATACAACCAGCGAAGAAAGCACCGCCGCTTTGGTTACAATCCCCACAAGCTGGCCATTGCCGTTGGTAACGGCAATAGGGTATTTGGCCTCGGCAGCAACAGGCATCAGTTCCTGCAAAGATACCTCAGGCGTTGTCAGGGGGATATCCCGGATAACAGCCTCTTCCAGGGCAAGCTCGCCGCTGCGGACCCGCAGGGCCTGGTCAAGCGTCAGTAATCCGGCCAGACGCATGTTTTCATCCACCACATAGACACTGGAAACACCGCTGGAACGCATCTGCTGCATGGCCACATGCCAGCCGGCCCCGGCCTTGATGATGGCCGACGGGGCTGTCATAACCTGCCTGACCGATAAAATCCTGGTCCTGTCAATATCCTTGATTAGGTTTTCAACATATTCATCGGCCGGTTTTTCCAGTAATTCCTCCGGGGTGCCGGTCTGAACCAGGCGTCCGTCCTTCATGATAGCTACACGATTGCCGATTTTAAAGGCTTCATTAATGTCATGGGTGATAAAGATGATTGTCTTGTGCACTTTTTTCTGAATGCTTAACAGCTCAAACTGCATATCCCGGCGAATAATCGGATCAAGTGCCGAAAATGGCTCATCCATTAATAGTATATCCGGATCATTAGCCAGGGCCCGCGCCAGTCCCACCCGCTGCCGCATCCCCCCGCTCAGGGCTGTTACCGGATGCTGCTCCCAGCCTGACAGGCCGACCAATTCCAGCATGGCCAGGGCTTTTTGCTCGCGCTCCGGCACCGGCATATGTTTCACTTCCAGGCCATAAGTCACATTCCGCAATACATTGCGGTGGCTCATAAGGCCAAAATTCTGAAAGACCATGGCAATATGATTGCGCCGGTATTCCATAAGCTGCCGTTGGGAAAACCGGGTCACATTGGCGCCTTTAAAAAATATATCGCCGGCCGTAGGCTGGTGCAGCAGGTTCAGGCACCGGATAAGAGTGGACTTGCCACTGCCGGATAAACCAATGATAACAAAAATCTCGCCATCCCCAACCGACAAATTGACATCAAACAGGCCCACAGTTACCCCTGTGGTCTTTTGGATATCATTTTTTCCGGCACCGGCCTGCAGTTTTTTGAGCGCTGCCGCCGTGTTGGTGCCAAACAGCATGCTTAACTGGTGTACCCGTAAAATTTCCTCCACGCAGGCGGCCTCCTTCCTTATTGCTTCTGAGTCGCTGAAACCCCCTGGGTCAGGCGGTCAATAATGATCGCCACAATAACTATCGCCACCCCGGCTGTAAACCCGCGCCCGATTTCCAGGCGATTGATCCCGATCAGCACCTCCATACCCAAACCCTTGGCCCCAATCATGGCACAAGTAACCACCATGGCGACAGCCATCATAATTGTCTGGTTTACGCCGGCCATGATAGTTGGCAGGGCCTGGGGAATCTGCACCTTAACCAAAGTCTGGCTCCAGGTAGAGCCAAATGACCGGGCCGCTTCCACCACCTCGGCGTCTACCTGCCTGATCGCATGGCTGGTAAGGCGGATTACCGGGGGCACGGCATAGATTGTGGTGGCAATTACCGCCGGTACCTGTCCCAGACCAAAAAACATGACTGCCGGTATCAAATAGACAAAGGTTGGCATAGTCTGCATAGCATCAAGGACCGGTCTGGCAAACTGATTGGCTTTGTCACTGCCTGACACCAGGATACCGATGGGGAAGCCAATGCATAAGGATATAAGCACCGAGGCGATCACCAACGAAATCGTTTCCAGCATCAGCTGCCATAACCCCAGAAAACCAATACTCAGCAGCAGACAGCTGAACAACAGGCCCCGGGCTGGCCGGCCATTCGTCCGCCAGCCCCACACCCCAACCCCAATGACGGTCAACCACCAGGGGATCATTTCCACGATATATTGAATACCAAGGGTGAACCCGGATAGCAGGGCTTTGATAAACGCAAAGACACCACCATAATTTTTGCTTACATACAGAATGGCCTGATTAATGGGAGTGCCGATGTCCAATTGCAATACTGCCGGGAATGTCGTAAACAAGTTTTCCATAGTCTCTCCCACCTGCTTAATTATTTCAGGGCATTTTTTATTTTGTCAGCCTGCTCCGGTGTCACCCATTGCTGCCACAAAGGCTCATTATTAGCCAAAAACCATCTGGCTGTCTCCGGATAACCGGCCTTGGTTTCGTTCATATGGGCCAGCGCTTTAGCGGTAATATCACTTGATGTTTTATATCTTTTCAGGAACTCAACAACCTCCGGTGCTTTCGCCGGCAGGTTTTTATTGGCGCTGATCGTAACCTTGACAGCCGCAAAGTCGCCTCGGCCCTCGGTAAAGGTATTCTGGTCATAAGGCGTATCCTGCAGTTTAACCAGGTCGTATTTGCCTGTCAGCCAGGTCGGTTCCCAGTAATAACCCACAATGGGCAGCCCTTGTTCATAGGCGCTGGTAAACGCCGCCGCCAGGGCGGCATCAGAGCCGGGACGGAAATAGGTAAAGTCTTTATTAAGACCATAATTCATATATTTTTTATACAGGATTTTATCGACTTCCCAGCCGGGGATTGCGCCGTAAATGCGCCCCTTGCCGCTGGCTTCGGGGTCAGCAAAGACCTCTTTGTATTTTTTTAAATCCTGTACTGTTTTTAAACCTGGCGCCAATGGCCGGATATTGCGTTTTTCATCCCCTTCAATCACATAGCGGGGGACATACAGGCCTTGGGCATTGTCAGCAAAATTTATACCCAGTTCAACAATATTACCTTGGGCCACATCGGCGTTATAGTCAGACAGATTATCTGTCCAGGCTTCCATATAGATGTCGACATCACCATTTTTCATAGCCTGATAAGTAAGCGTGGAAGTGCCGCTGGTCTCTTCCACTTTATACCCCATGCCATACTGGATCATAAACATAGCCACGGCATTATGAAACTTAATGCTGTCCCAGCCGGCATCGGCAAACCTAAGTGTGACCTGTTTGGCAGACGGCGGCTGGCTGCTGCCGCAGCCGGCAATAAGTACCCCCAGGATCCCAAAGAGCATCAACCAGAGTACCACTTTTCTTTTAAACATATCCTCACTCCCCTTACTATTCACAACCCACAACTTTATTTTAGTATGTAGGTTGTTGGTTTGTCAAGACGAAAACCAAAAATAGGAAACAGGCACGGCCTTCCGTACCTGCTGCGCAGTGTCACAGAAATGGCCGTGCCTGATATGGATATTATTGTCTGCCTTAGCCTTCAGTCATCATTCGTTCCACCCGTTTAAAGACACCGGTATCACCAATAAACAAAATGATATCGGTAGGCATAAAGCAGGCATAAGGGCCTGGCGACACAATCACCTTGCCTTCCCGTTTGATGCCTACAATGGTGGCCCCTGTCCCCTGCCAGAACTGGACATCGGCAATCATTTTTCCCAGCAGCGGCGAATTCAGGGGCACCTCAAACTCCATGATATGAATGGGATTAATATTCCGCAGCCGTTCACTCAGGTCAAACATATGCTCAAGGGTTTCTAATATTTCCTGGTTCAGCATATTGCGTTCGTCGATCTTTTTATAGATATCGGCTTTCAGGTCCCGCAAATCTTTGCCCGTATTATATTTCTCCAAATACTGCAGGGCATCTACCCGGGACCTAATGGTTACGCCACTGCCTGTCAGCACCTCGACGATCCCCATGTCTTCCAATAAGCGCAAGGAACGGCGGATCGTCTCCGGCGATACATTGTATTCACTTGCCAGTAAAGAGCGCCCCGAGATCCGGGTCCCTTCCTTCAGTTCCCCCTTGGCGATACGAGTCGCTATATCCATGGCAATCTGTGAGTAAACCGGTGTATCAATAAAGTTTTTCATGGTTATCCCAACACCTCATAATGCAAGCTAACTATCTTGTCTCATCATCATACAATTAAAAGCGGCATTAAAGCAAGTTTAACAGGCATTCACAGTGTTTTGTCCGTCAGAACCGGGAGCATTGCAGGCCATCAGAATGCCGATTGCAATTGAATTTAATTTGGCAATCTCCGAATCGGCCCGCGAGGTAAGAACAACAGGGGCTTTGGCCCCAACGACAATGCCTGCCATTTTGCCTCTGGCAAAAAACACAATCGATTTATACAATACATTGCCTGCTTCGATAAAAGGCATTAACAAGATATCCGCCTGACCGGCTACCGGATTGACAATCCCTTTATGCCGGGCGGCCTCCACCGATACTGCATTGTCCAGGGCAAAAGGACCGGCAACCGTGCAGCCTTTTAACTCGCCGCTTTCGTTCATGGTTACCAGTGCAGCCGCATCCAGTGTGGCTTGCATCTTGGTGTTTGTTTTTTCCACCGCGCAAACACAGGCGACTTTCGGGTGGTCATTACCCAGCGCCCGGGCAACCTGGACCGCATTTTCAATAATTTGCTTTTTGGTAACCACATCAGGGTTAATATTCATGGCTGCATCAGTAATGTAGAACAACCGGTCATAGCCGCTGATCTCAGCTACGGCTGCATGGGACAGTACATTATCTGTCCGCAGGCCGGCTTCCTTGTCAAGAACCGCCTTCAGGATTACGGCCGTATCTACCAGGCCTTTCATCACCACCTGGGCTTCGCCCCGGGCAACAAGCCCCACGGCTGTCCGGCACGCCTCCGTATTATCGGCCTGATGAATAATGGTAAAACGTTCGAGCCCAATCTGATGTTCCCGGGCAATTTGCCGGATTTGGGTCTCATGACCCACCAGTATGGCATCAGCAATCCCCAGTTCCCTGGCCTGATGTACGGCAAGCAGCACTTCCGGGTCCTGCGCGACGGCAACGGCAATTGTTTTTGGGCCTTTGGCCTGGGCGGTCTGGATAATCTCTTCGAATTTTTTAATCATTGCATTACCCCTTATCCGTTTTTACGTTATGGGAATACGTTAGCAATTGTATGTTTTCTTCCTTAATTTTACCACAAACCCGGCTGCAGGGTTAGAGACTTGTTTTATAAAAAGACATAGGCAGCAGCCGCCTGTGCCCTTGGGGTATAGACGTTCTTATATCTGCCAGAATTTGTTATACATTTTGGCAGACTAAAAAAAAAGCCGCGCTTTTGGCAGCGGCTGGCTTAGCGTAAATCAATTATTTTTACATCCTTAATCTGCTGACCAAGATCACTAACCACTTCGATCAGCAGGTACAAATTCCCATTTTTTGTGTTGACAGCCAGTTCCGGGTAGGCCTTTAGCAACATGTCTGCCAGCAGTTCCTGAGGAGGGGTTCCCTCAACCTTAACGGTCAGCTTGTCAGCCAAACCTGCTTTTTCGACCACCAAGGCCACTCTGCCGGTGGTGCCGGCAACCGTGCTGATGGCGTCGGCAATGACCCGCCCGTATAGATTCATGTCACCGGCAACAATCATATCATCGGTGCGGCCCTTGATAGTGACCGCCCTGAGTGGCAGCCAGCAGCCGCATTCTGCCCAGCGGGCCTTATCGCCGGAACGGTAACGAATTAGTGGCATTCCTTCCCGGCGAAGCGTGGTAAAGACCAGTTCTCCTTCTTCAGCCGGTTTACCGGTCGCAGGATCAATGATTTCTGTAAGCAGATGCAGATCATTGAGATGAAAGGCGGTGCAGCCAGGCAGGGCAATCGTTTGCGCACTGCCGATTTCGGTAGAGCCATAACTGTCAAAGACCGCAGCCTGCCAGTAGCCGGCAAATAATTCTTTGTGAGCCGGGGTTAATACCTCCCCAGCCAGGATGATTTTATCAAGGCGGGTATGGTACCCGGACTGCTGCGCCTCCCGGGTAAGGGCAGTCATATAGGAGGGTGACGAAAAAACTACATTTGGTGAAAAACGCTGCATCCATTGTAAGGTTGCCTGCGGGTTATCGGCCCCGACATTAAGCGGCAGTCCGCCGGCCCGTTCCACTGCGCGCTGGACACTGGCACCGCCGATCCACAAGCCATGACCGACAGGCATGGCAATCAAGGCAACCAGTCTGCCCGTATGGGCAATACGGATAGCCATGCCATAGAGGTTTGACAGGGCCTGTATTTCCCGGTAGGTATAATATATACGTTTGGGCTCACCGGTTGTACCTGATGTGGTATAAACGGCAGCCAGTTTTTCTTCCGGCACGCACAGAAACTCCTGCCAGTGCAGAATATCCTTCGCTGTGGTAAACGGCAGTTTTTGCAAGTCCGCAGCAGTCCGGATATCACCTGCCTGCAGGCCGCCTTTGCTAAAAACACGCCGGTAAAAAGGCGAGCAGGCGGCGGCATAGGCGACAGCGGCCCGCAGCCGCCGTTCCTGAATGGCGGCAAGTACCGCCGGGTTCAGACCCCTTCCCACCAGCCGGTGCAAAGTTTCACCGGCCCTTTTAACCACCGCCGGCCCGGTATTGCGGTCTTCAAATCGCCGCAGTACTTTATCAATAACTTCTGCAATCATTCGTCAGTACTCCTAAACTATAGTGCCCTTTATTTATAGTTATGTCCCCGCCGTCCCCCCTTATACCCGGTCCGGCAGGGAAGTATATTTGCCCCGGTTTTCACTAACACTGTTATCGAATCTGTGATCAGGAGACCTGCGATGGATCTTATACTGCTTATTAAATGCATCCTCAGTGGCTTTTTTCTGGCTGCGCCGATTGGGCCGGTTAACCTTATCTGCATCAGACGGACCTTAACTGACGGGTATATAGCAGGGCTGGCAGTCGGTATGGGTGCAGCTCTTGCCGACACCCTGTATGGTTATGCCGCCGCAGCCGGCTTAAGTTTTATCACTGAGTTTATTACGCATTATCATACCCCCTTCCGCCTGGGCGGCGGGGCTTTCATCATTTATCTGGGGCTGAAAACACGGCGCGCCCGGCCACAGGACCTTTGTCCGGTAAGAAATTCCCCTAATCTGTACAGATTATTTGCCGGCATTTTTTTGCTGACCCTGACCAATCCCATTACTGTTTTTGCCTTTATGGCCTTATTCTCTTCGTTAGGTATTGCCGTGCTGGTAACTGATTTCCTGACGACCCTCCTGGCCGCCTGTGGCGTGTTTATCGGCTCAACCCTCTGGTGGCTCACACTTACTGGTGTGGTGCATCTTTTTCGCAGCCGTGTAACTCCATGCACTTTGATCCGGATAAACAAAATTGCCGGCACTATCATTATCCTGCTGGGCATTGTTTCGCTGTTTGAACTTTGAACCCGTCCTGGGGCAGTTTAGGAGAAAATCCCGGCCATATTGGTTTGCGCCACTTTTTTGCGAATCTCGTCCACGTCAGTGAGGTAGAGATTTTTCTTTTTCATACTCTCAAAGTAAACAGAACCGGAGAAGGTGTATTTTTTAGTCAGCCCTTCCGGGGTCTGCATCTGTTCATTCACATGGGCAATAGCGTCCCCGCAGGCCAATTCCCGTGAGATCTCAATTGGTTCTTGCCCCAGAGCCACTCGGGCCGCATTATGACCGGCCAGGGTACCGGTAACAATGGCCTCCGTATGGCCCACAAGCAGGCCGGCTTTTTCGCCGGCACAAAAAACATTGCCAAGTCCCTTCACTTGTAAGGCATTATCTCTGGGCAGCATACCAAAATAGCGCATAGAATTGCCGATGCCGCCGGCATAAGGATCTTCAAAGCGGGCATTGCCACAGCCTGGTATTTGCCGCAACAGCTCCAGCGGATAATAGGCGGTCATAAGTTTGGCATGACCTGTATCAAGCAGAATAATATTTTCGGCAAATTCCCGGAGAGCATATTGTTGACACGCCTTCTGGCCAAGGGATTCCATGCTTTTTTGCAGGTGCGGCGGCACAGCAATTACACAGACACCGGTACTGTCCAGCTGTTCCCGGACTGCCGGATCAAGTGAATCTTTATGCAGCTTGCAGGAACCGCTCATAGCCCCGAAGGTGCCATCGGCTTTTTCACCGATAATTTCCTGTACCCCCGCTTTGGCGGCAAGACTGAAACGGGGCCCGAAGGTCGGACAGCGATAAATACACATGACACAGCCATTGCCGTATTTCATGCAATTACCCTGCGGGCCGGCAGTACCTGTTGCATCCACAAACGCATCCCCGCCGGCCTCCATTACGTCCCCGTGCAGCTGGCTGGCAACCACCTGCACGACATTAGCACCGTCCATGACAATATCGTTAATACGGGTTTTAATATGCAGTATTACACCGGCGGCCTGCAAGGCCCGGCGGACCGCCGGCTCAATTGCGGCTACATCATACAGGCTGGCATGGTTATGCCCGGGAAAGGAGATATTTTTATGGCGCGAATGGTTGTCACAAATTTGAAACAGTTCACCACCGCCCATGGCGATACATTCTTCGGTCGCGGTAAACCGGCCGTTGTTACGCATGATCCCGCCCACCAGACCGGTGCCAAGCAGCATATCGGCCCGTTCAAACAGTTCCACCTCACAACCGGTTTTTCTGGCTGCCAAAGCAGCGGCGGCTCCGGACCAGCCGCCCCCGGCAATGATTACTTTCTTGCTCATCTGACCCCTCCTCAGCTTTCGCTTACAATCAAATTCAGTCAATCCCTATTTCTCCTGCCGCCCCGTTCCTCGTCCGCTCCGGGAACAAACAGGCCGGAATGTCATACTCTACAGACAAGAGGAGGGCGTGTGTCCCTCTGCACTATTATTTAAAAATACCACTGATATTATCCTGGATCCGTATCAACCGGCTCCCAGCCTGGTTGTAACCATTGTCAAAGAGAACGAGCCGGGCCTCCGGTTCCTTTAACCGGCTGGCTGTATTGACCTGTCTGGCTGTCCCGGGTCACCTTGGCCGTAAGCGTAATAAACAGACCGGCAGAGGGACATACTGGCGCCTGCCGGTCTGTTGTGCGCAGCATCCCCACCGGTTTTACCCTTAACCCTTGGCCTCATCGCCCCTGGAAGCGGTACTGGCAAGCGCGAGTGCCGGCGCAATTTGCTTTTCTGTCAGCTCATCCAGGGATTTATTCATAGTTTCCTTGCCCAGAAAGATAATATCGAACGCAATGATGGCCAGCACAATCGTGAACATCATAAACACAGTCCCATACTGGTCAGAACCGGTCATCAGCGCGCCCACCACAATCGGGGCAATAATGCCGCCGGTCCGCCCGCAGGCTGCAGCCCAGCCCACACCGGTAGCCCGGGCGTGGGTGGGGTATTGCTCGGCCGAATAGGCATGAGTGATGCCCCAGGCCCCCAGGTTGCAAAAGGACATCACACAGCCCCAGAGGATGATGCTGTCAGCAGAGGTGGCCTGGCCGAACATAAAGGCCGCTAAGGCACAAACTGTCAATAAGGTGCCCATGGTCGCCTTGCGGCCAATCTTATCCACAAAATAAGCGGCCACAAAATAACCGGGGATTTGGGCCAGCGTCATATATAACAGAAATTCAAAGGAGCGGATAAGCGTATGCCCGCTTTGCACCAGCAGTGAGGGCAGCCAGGTAAATATGCCATAATAGGAATATACCATGCCAAACCAGAGAACCCACAGGCAAATGGTACGCCGTAGATATAACGGGGACCATAGATCCATAAAGCCAAAGCTTTTCCCGGTGCTGCCTGCCAGTTGGGACACCGGCGACGGTTCCCCCACCGGTACGCCTAATTCCTGCTCGATTTTGGCAACAAGGATATGGGCTTCGGTATGCAGACCTTTGCTGACAAGGTACATAGCCGATTCGGGCAGTACCCGCCAGACATAAACCACGACCAGTGCCGGCAGGGCACCGATGTAAAAAGCAAGCTGCCAGCCATATTTGGGGATAACCAGATACGAAAGCACTGCTGCCAGCAGCCAGCCGACAGCCCAGCTGCTATTTTGCAGTACCAGCATTTTCCCGCGGTGCTTTACCGGGGCATACTCACTCATTAAGGCATTGGCCACCGGCGGCTGACCACCGACACCGGCTCCAACCAGGAAACGAAAAGCCAGTAAGGATTCATAATTCCAGGCCAGCCCGCAGAGGCCGGTACCAATAGCATAGATGCCCAGCGTGGCGACGAAAATCTTTTTCCGGCCGATCCGGTCGGCCAGCGTACCTGACAAAATAGCACCAACCGCCATACCTAATAAGCCGGCGCTGCTGATAAAGCCGATTTGGGCCGGCGACAGATTCCAGGCCCCGATCATTTTTGCCAGTACGAAGGCGATAAGTCCGGTGTCCAGTGCTTCAAAAGCAATACCTGAACCCATTAACAGTAAAAGGCGGTAATGAAAACTACCCAGGGGAAGATTACCTAAACGGTCTGTTATTGTTGCCATTGTCCTTGCCCTCCTAACATGTTTCACTTTCACCAGTGATGATCTCAGAGTGTTTTTCCGGCTTATTCTGCTTACTCATACCTCCTTTCTTTGTTAACCAGGTACTCACGGGCAATATAATCCGCATAATTCCTGATCGCACTGGTACCAACCTTATAAAACGGAGTAGAGGTAATCCGCTCACGAAACAGGACGACCTCCACCGCCGGTAGCAGTTGATGCAGGGCAGCGGCCAGCGGCAGCCCATTCTCCAGCATTTCCATGGCATGCGAATTGCCAACAACAAAATTGAGGCCTAACTCTGCCGCCTTGGTTACCAACTCATTTTCCGGCCGCACCCGGCTGATGGAGGCAATCACAGTATCTGCCTCCGGATGTTCCTGCTTTATCTGGACAAGATGGCGGGCCGTAAAACCGGTATGAGGAAATATATGAATAATAGTCCCTACCCGGTTTTCCCTGGCGCCGACAAGCAGCTTGCCGCCTGTGGCAACATTGGTCTCACAGATTTCATTGCAGTCGCGTACATTTTTTTCTGTCAACAGCATTTTTTGTTCCTCACCCATCCCCATAAATTCATTAAGCCTGTCCAGAATAGCCCCGATAGTGGGTACGTTATCCAGGGCCCGGCCGACATAGACGATATTGCCGGGGATATTGCCATAAGCAATATCCACCCGGAAAGCCTGGTGTCCATGGATGTAAGCAATACCGGGATGCAACCCGTGGAAAGCCTCATGCAGCTCAAAAACCGCTAACCCATACAAGTCTAAATAGCCTCTCATATTGACGCCGCCCGTGTTGGCGGCATCTACCACCGGATGATGGGCAATAATGGCGTCAACCCCGGTTGCCCCGGCTAATTCAATATTGCACTCGGTCAGGGTCATAGTCACAGCAAGCTTCTTTACCGGCGCTTCCAGGTCGCCGCACACCAGGCCCGGCAGCTCCATGCATTCTTTGCCGGGGATATGGGAGGACTTCATAATAACGAATTCATTCCTGCCACTAAAAATATCCGCCAGGTTCTTAACACAGCGGCCGCCGGTAATCTGATCCAATGCGGCCAAAACGTCTTTTACTCTGATAATTTTGTCCAACCTCCTTGATATAAGAAAAAGAATTGGCTTGTGCCAAGTCCCGCAAGACGCCGGCAGCTGCCGCCAGTGCCCTTGGGGGAGTTCTTGCTTTGATCAGCAACTGGCTATACCTTCTGATCATGTAAAAACAAAAGCTGCCGCTGAGTCCTGGCACCGGCAGCGCATCTTGTTACGCAACCGGCGGCATTACACAAAGCGGCAGCTTTCGGCTCTCCTGCAGAGTTCCTACGACCAACCTCAAATAGTTATTACGATTACTGGTTCGGCTTGCTACTTAGCGGGTGTCCCGCAGCAAAATAAAGGTTACAGCTAATTCATAGTCAGGCGCATAATCTTTGAGAACACAGATGACAGGCAGCTGGATCTGTTCAATCAGTTCCTGCTGTAAGCGGCGTTTGTACTCGTCCAATATTGCCATATCGGCAATGCGGGAGGACATCCGGTCCTGCCGGTCAATGGCGGCCAAGGCCGGGATGCGCTTATGATCGGCGGTAATAATAATCTTATCTTCCACAATGGTTACCCGCTGTTTCCGCAGCCCGGTCCCAAACAGGGAAAGATTGACCTGATTATTAACCCGGGCGATCTCTTGTTTTAAGTCTGTATCCGGTACTCTCATAAAATCGCTCCTGTAACCCAATAAAATAAACCTCCCCGGGCGCAAGCTCTGGGAGGTCTTCATTGACCAAGTCTCTTAAATTGTTTATATTTTAGCACGTGTTTGCTGTTCTTACAAGGTATAAAATGGATTTTTTCGCTAATCGCCGGTATATGCACAGCTATAAGCGGGGATATTGACAAAATACTGATTTGTCACAACAGGAGCCGGGATACCTATGTTTAAAAAGAAGGTACGCCATATCAACCGTTACCGTGAGATTGCCGCCGCCCTCTTCAGTCAGGGCTTTGACTACATTGTCGAAGAAATCGGCTTACTTCAGAAAATCCCTTATTATCAGCGTGTACGTCCGGTAATCAGTGCCGGCGGCACCGGCGGTGTGAGTGAACGTATCCGGCTGGTGCTGCAGCAATTAGGTCCCACCTATGTCAAACTGGGGCAGATTGCCAGTACGCGGCCGGATCTGCTGCCCCGGGACATTATTCAGGAACTGGAGAAACTGCAGGATAAAGTACCCGGCTTCCCCCTGGACGGGGTCCGTTCTGTGCTTGAGGAAGAACTGGGCGGAAAGCTGGAGGATCTGTTCGAGCAGTTTGCGCCGGAGCCGCTGGCCGCCGCTTCTATTGGTCAGGTTCACCGGGCAGTGCTGACCAGTGGGGAAACTGTTGCCGTAAAAATTCAGCGCCCCGGTATTGTCGCCGCTATCGAAACTGACCTGGAAATTCTGTATGAACTGGCGAACCTGGCTGAACGCCGGTTTCTGTGGGCAAGATCTTATCAGCTTGTCGATATGATTGATGAATTCTCAAAATCACTCCTGCGTGAACTCGACTACACAAGTGAAGCCCGCAATGCCGAGAAAATTGCCAAACAGTTTATTAATAACCGCCTGATTTACATCCCCCGGGTATATTGGCAATATTCGACGCAAAAGGTGCTGACAGCAGAGTATATCGACGGCATAAAAATCAGCAACAGCGAATTGTTATCACAGCAGGGCTACAGGCTCCCCCTGTTAGCCGAACGGTTTGCCAAAGGAATCTTTCACCAGATTTTTATGGAAGGCTTCTTCCATGGTGATCCTCATCCCGGCAATGTGGTAGTACTGCCGGGAGAGGTCATTGCTTTTCTGGATTTTGGCATGGTTGGCCGCCTTAGCGAGGACATGAAATACAATCTGTCTTCGGTGGTAATTGGCTTAATGCGCCAGAATGCCGATGACTTAACCAATGCAATTTACCGGATGGGAGCGGTGCCTGAGCAGGTTAACAGACGGCAGCTGCGGGAAGATATCGAATTATTGCGGGAAAAATATTATGGGGTGCCATTAAGCAAGGTCAGTCTGGGGGAGGCGGTCAGCAATATTTTTACCGTCGCCCTCAGACACAAGATTAAAATTCCGGCTGATTTGGTGTTAGTCGGCAAAGCCTTATTAACCATGGAGGGGGTTGTGGAAAAACTGGACCCCCACGTAAGTATTCTGGATATTGCCGAACCCTTTGGCCAAAAGTTGCTGCTAGAGCGCCTGCATCCTAAAAACCTGACCCGAACCTGGCTGAAGAATCTAAATAACTTTAGTGACGTCTTCCTGCATTTGCCTCAGCATTTTCACGAACTACGCTCCATTGTCAGACATGGGCACCTGCAGGTGGAGGTAGCCATGCCGGAGATTGAGCATATCCTGAAAACGCAGGACCGTATCAGTAACCGCTTATCTTTCAGTATTATCCTGCTGGCCTTCAGCATGATTATGTCCAGTATTATCATCGGGTTGAGTATTGCCGGGCAATATTCCCTGTTGTGGAAACTGCCGGTTGTGGAAATTGGCTTCGGGATTGCTATGCTTCTGTTTGGCTGGCTCCTGTATGCCATTATCCGCTCAGGCAAGCTGTAGCCGCTTTGCTAGAGAAGCGCGTCCCATTCGGGTTCTTTGAATCCGACCAGCACCTTATCACCGGTAATCAGCAGCGGCCGCTTTACCAGCATGCCATCGGTTGCCAGCAAAGCCAGCTGCTCCGCCTCGGGCATGGCTGCCAGTTTGTCCTTAAGGCCCAGGGATTTGTACAAACCGCCACTGGTATTAAACAGCTTGCGAACCGGAACATGACTGTTTTGCTGCCAGTTATGTAACTCGGCTGCCGTTGGGTTGTGGTCCTTAATATTACGCTGCTCATAAACAAGGCCATGATCATCAAGCCACTTTTTTGCCTTTTGACAGGTCGTGCATTTGGGGTAACAAAGAAACAAATACTTTTTTTCCATAGTTATTCACTCCTATAACCGAAATGTTGCGATCCCGGCCTGCAAATCGCCAGCCAGCACAGCCAGGCTTTGACTGGAGGCGGCAATCTGCTGCATTGCCGCCGATTGTTCCTCGGTGGCTGCCGAAACGGTCTGTGACTCAGCGGCGGTTCTGGCACTGGCAGTGTCAATTTCCTGAATCGACTGCATCAGGGCTGCGTTGCTGTCCTGTATCTGCTGGATAGCGGCTGCAACCTCCTGAACCTGTTGGGCGATAGCCAGGATGGAGTCGGCAATATGGCTGAAGCTTTCCCCGGTCTGGTTGACAAGAGCGATTCCGGTTTGAATGGCGCCGTCACCGTTTTGGGTAATAACAACAACCTCATTAAGATTGGCCTCATTTTTTTCAATCAATTGACTAATTTTGCTGGCGGCCTGATTGGACTGTTCGGCCAGACGCCGGACCTCTTCCGCCACGACGGCAAAGCCGCGCCCCTGTTCGCCGGCGCGGGCCGCTTC
>JAEWGR010000128.1 GCA_023388195.1 Bacillota bacterium | reverse complement strand
AGGTTAATCTTGATGATGCCCTGCGATATGGGCAGACCCGGAATACAGCCTTTACTGATGAGGCAGAACGCAATTTTGCCTGCCGGATTGTGCCGATGATTATCGGTGGAGACACAATCGGCGCTGTTTTAACAATCAGCGAAGCCCCCTTCAACTATAAAGACAAGGCCGGTAAGGGGGAGCGGGGCTGTAAAGCCGGTTACCATTTTGAGGATTTTGTTACCGTCAATCCGGCCATGCTGTCAGCCTTGGAAGCCGCCAAGAGTTACGCCGGTGTGGATTCGACCATATTAATTAACGGTGAAACGGGGACCGGTAAGGAGATTATTGCGCAGAGTATTCATAATTACAGTCTGCGTTGCCAGGGGCCTTTTGTGGCCGTAAACTGTGCCGCCCTGCCGGAAAGTCTGCTGGAAAGCGAGCTTTTTGGCTACGAATACGGAGCTTTTACCGGTGCCCGCAAAAATGGCAAGAAAGGATTTTTTGAGCAGGCTGATCAGGGAACCATTTTTCTTGATGAAATCGGTGATATATCATTAGGTATGCAAGCCCGGCTGCTCAGAGTCATACAGCAGCGGGAGATTATGCGGATTGGCAGCGATAAGGTGATACCCGTCGATGTGGGGATCATTGCCGCCACGCACAGAAACTTACCTGAACTCATAGATAAAGGGTTGTTTCGGCGCGACCTGTATCACCGGCTAAGTATCCTGCAGCTCAAGCTGCTGCCCTTGTCGGCCAGAAAGGAGGATATCCCCTGGCTGGTGGCAAGTATCGGCAAAAAACTTGCGGCTAAACTGGGGAAACCGCCGCTGCAGTTTGGTGCACAGGCAATGAGTATTCTGTCCTGTTATCACTGGCCCGGCAATGTCAGGGAACTGGAGGGGGTTGTTGAGCGGCTGCGGATTCTGAAAAAGGACAATACGGTAACGGTCGATGATGTCCGCAAGGTCCTTGATGTTGAGGGCGACAGGCAGGACAAGGGAATTATTCTGGTTCCCAAAGGGACAATGGAAGAAATAGAAAAAGCGATTATCATCCAGGTTCTCCGGGAAACAGGGAATCAGGATCAAACTGCCAAGGTTTTAGGTATTAGTACAACAACGATTTGGCGAAAACTAAAAACATTTCAAAATGAAAAACAAGATTGCAATTTGAGTGATTTTAATAAACCTAATTAATTTGCAGCAATAAGCCGGATAAAACAGGAAAACTGTTTTATCCGGCTTTCATTTTGCAATTATCATAGTTATGTGTATAATTTAAAATAGTAAGGCTATTTGGAAAATACCCGTGCAGATACTGACGAAATCGGATACATGCAGCTTTTCGCAGCAGATTGGCATAAAAAATGCAATATTAAGATTATAGAAAAGAGGATGGAGATACGTTCATGGAACGGCTGGCAATAATTGCAGATAACCTGGTTGGAGCCAATGATGCCGGGGTACAATTCCGGAAGTTTGGTTTTTCGACTCAGGTAGTATTGAATCCATTAGATTTAGTGAACCAGCGAGAAGGCGCCGATGTAATAGCAATCAGTACTAATTCACGGACTGTTTCTACTGAAGACGCTTATAAGCTGGTTTATCAAGCAGGAAATAGGTTGCTTGAACTGGGTTTTCAGCGCTTTTACAAAAAAATTGACTCAACCCTGCGGGGCAATATTGCCGAAGAGATACAGGCAATGCTGGATGCCCTGTCGCTGTCCCTGGCTGTTATCGCCCCTTCTTATCCCGTCCATGGCCGGGTTGTGGAAAATGGTTATTTACAGCTTGTTAAAGAGTGGGGAGACAGCAGTGTGCCTGTTCCTATCTGCTATATCCCGTCAGTGGTGAAAACGCTTCCCGGCATGCCGGTAGCTGTTATTGGTCTGACTGATGTCCGGCAAGGGGAAAAAAAACTTGTCCAGAAAATAGCCGGGCTCCATGCCGCCGGTATTAGATTGATTACAGTAGATGCCGTAACCGATGCTGATTTACGAATTATTGCGGTTGCCATTAACAAATTGCCTGTTCCTTGTCTGGCAGTGGGGTCGGCAGGGTTGGCAGGCAATCTGCCAATTGCCTGGAAAGCAGTAGACCGGGAGCATCTGGGTCTGCGGGAAGGAGCAATGATCGTTGCCGGCACGTTGAATCAGGTTACATCCGAACAGATTGCGGAAGTCCTGGCTTACCCCGGTACGGAATTAATCGACATTGCCGCTGCTGCTGTCTATGAGGGCCGGGTGGAGGAGGAATATATTCGCGTTATGTCAACCATAGCCGCGTCACTGGCTAGTGGCAGGATTCCGGTGGTTGCCACCGATACCCTGCTGAAGAACCGTAACACAATGGATGCCTTAAGCCTGTCGGTTCAGGTTCATAAGCATGGGCCTGCCGTAACTGCCCTGCTGGGTCAGATCGCCAGAGAAACAGCCGAGAAACATAGTCTGCGTAACCTGGTTATAGCCGGCGGCGGCACGGCAACCAGTATTTGCCATATGCTGGGGATTTCCATTATTGACCTGGAAAGAGAACTGCTGCCCGGTGTGCCTGTGGGCAAAGCTGTTGGCGGCAGCTGCAGCGGATTGTATTTAATAACTAAAGCCGGTGGCTTTGGCAGGCGGGATTCTTTGCAGAAAGTACTGGAACTGCTATAAAAGCAGAAATGAAATTGAAGATACTGGGAGGATTAGTAAATGAGTTGTGGTTGCAGTCGCAGTCAATATTTACGGACAGTTAATTACCAGGGAGACGGCCTCCGGGCCGGTATGCAATGGGATGATGCAGATCTTGGCAAGATGCAGATTCTTATTGATACCGTTCATGGTGATAGTCATCCGGGCAGCAGCCATTTAGGCGGGCTTGCGGACGAAGCTAAGATTGGTGTATATGAAACGCAGGGCAAACCGGCAGTGTATGCAGTTACCGATATCTGCGACGGTATTGCCATGGCCCATGATGGCATGAATTACTCGCTGGCCAGCCGGGAGATCATGTCCTTTATGTTTGAGATCCATGCCCTGGCGTCACCTTATGACGGCAGTGTATTTATGTCTTCCTGCGATAAATCGGTGCCAGCCCAGTTAATGACCATGCTGCGTCTGGATATGCCGACACTGCATGTCTGCGGTGGATCAATGCTCAGTGGGCCGAACTATATGTCCTCAGAAATTTTGTATGGGGCCGGGGATAAATATGCCCAAGGCGAGCTCAGTGAGCAGGAACTGATGTATTATTCCCGGAACTGCTGTCCAAGCGCCGGTGCCTGCCAGTTTATCGGCACAGCCAGCACCATGCAATGCATGTCGGAGGCTCTGGGCCTGGCGTTGCCTGGTAATGCTCTGGCGGCGGCCTATACCACTCATCTGACCCGGTTTGCCCGCCGGGCCGGCCGTCAAATTACCGAAAATGTGAGAAATGCTGTGATTCCCCGGAATTTTATCAGCAAAAAGAATTTTGTTAATGCGTTAATGGTCCATGCGGCTTTGGGCGGTTCAACCAATGCGCTTCTGCACCTGCCGGCGATTGCCCGGGAGGTCGGGATTGCTATTGAGCAGCAGGAGTTTGATGCAATCAACCGGGAGATCCCGGTGCTGGTCAGCCTGAAAACAGGCGGACACTGGCCGACCGATCTATTCTGGTATGCCGGCGGTGTGCCGGCTATCATGCGGGAATTAAAAGATTTGCTGTATCTTGATGCTATGACCGTGACTGGCAGGACGGTCGGGGAAAACCTGGAACAACTGGAAGCGACAGGCTGGTTTGGGGAAGTAAACAGCTATCTGACTAACTATAAACTATCGGCAGGCGATATTGTAAAAACCCGGAAAAGCCCGGTAAAACCGCAGGGGAACATCAAGGTTCTCAAAGGCAATCTGGCACCGGAGGGGGCGGTAATCAAACTGTCCGGGGTTGACGAGGCCATTCATAACTTTACCGGCACGGCCCGTGTCTATGATTCTGAGGAAGCGGCGGTCGCCGACCTGCTAGGCGGCAAAATTGGCCCCCAAACCGCCATTTTTATCCGGTTTGAAGGTCCTAAGGGCTCCGGTATGCCGGAGATGTTAAGAACAACCGAGGCTTTGTGGAACATGCCGGAGTTGTCCAGCAGTGTGGCGCTGTTTACTGACGGGCGTTTTTCCGGGGCTACCCGCGGACCGGCTGTGGGCCATATTGCGCCTGAAGGCATGGAGGGCGGCCCGATTGCTTACTTGGAAGATAACGACATTATCAAAATGGATGTGGCGGCCCGGACGCTGGATATTGTCGGTTTGAACGGCAAGCTGGCCACGCCGGCCGAGGTAGCGGCCGCTCTCGAAGTTCGTAAGCAGACCAAGGTGTTCCCCGTAAAAGAGGCTACACCGCTGCTGAAATTATATAAGAAACTGGCCCGGACCTGTACCGAAGGAGCTGGCCTTGATATCTAAGCAGTAATTATAACTTATATAAAAGAAAAGAAGAAAAGGCGGTGCTGTTAATGGGGAAAAAAACGATTAACGATTTTGCGCAAATGGTGGAAAAAGGTGAGAAGATTGTATATCTGACAGCCTATGATTATCTGACAGCCAAAATGCAGGAGAAGGCCGGCGTTGATATGATTCTCGTCGGGGATTCGCTGGGCATGGTCAGCTTGGGCTATGATACCACATTTCCGGTAACGATGGATGATATGGTTCGTCATTGTCAGGCTGTACGGCGTGGTGCGCCCAATACCTTTATTGTTGGCGATATGCCCTATATGTCCTATCAGAAGTCGGATGAGGACGCTGTTGCCAATGCCGGACGGCTTGTGAAAGAGGCCTTGGTTGACTGCATTAAGCTGGAAGGCGGCGGGGAGATGATTGCCAGCCGGGTTAAGGCAATCCAGCAGGCCGGTATCTTAGTCATGGGGCATATTGGTTTGACGCCGCAATTTATGGGGCAGATTGGCGGCTATAAAGCCCAGGGTCGCAGTGCTGCTGCCGCTATGAAAATTGTCGATCAGGCCAAAATTATTGAAGCAGCCGGTGCTTTCAGTATCCTGGTCGAAGGTGTGCCGACTGCCGTGGGCAAGGCGATAACCGAGCGGGCCGGTATCCCTATCCTGGGGATTGGCGCCGGTTCTTATACACATGGACAGCTGCTGATCTACGCCGATATGGTGGGGATGTATGACAACTTTACCCCGAAGTTTGTCAAAAAATATGCCAATGTCGGTGAAGTGCTGACAACTGCGTTTAAAGAATATACTGAGGAAGTACGGCAGGGGCAGTTTCCCGTTGATGCCGAGCATACGTACAAGATGAGTGAGGCCGAGGAAAAAGAGTTTCTGGCAGCTTTGGACCAGTAATTAGCGTGTCAGGCAGGCCATAGCCCCGGGCGGTGGCCTTGCCTGAACCTGTTGTAGGCGGCTGTCAGCTGGGCCTCCGGTGATGGGCAATAAATTAATGATGGATGTAAATAAAATCCGGAGGTAATAAACAAAATTGCTAGAATTGATAGAATTGTTAGAAGAAATTGTAGAAGGAGGCAGATTATTAAAGGAATTTGCAGAATTACAGAAAACAGAATATTAGCAAATGCACTATCTGTAGAAGTAATTGAATGTTAAGGCAAATTAAATGGAGGTGTAGTTGATTGACAACCGTAAAATTTTCTGAAGAACGCGAAAATCAGCTCATGAGCAAAATACGGTGGCATCTTGTTCCTTTCGTTATGCTGCTGTATATCGTGGCTATGCTGGACCGGGTTAATATCGGTTTTGCCGCCCTGCAAATGAACAAGGACCTGGGGATTACGTCCAGTATGTTTGGTATGCTGGCAGGCATTTTCTTTATATCGTATTTCTTTTTTGAGGTTCCCAGTAATGTCATTATGCACAAAGTCGGTGCCCGGAAATGGATTGCCCGAATTCTTGTCAGCTGGGGCTTTGTAACTGTTCTCCTGGCTTTTGCCCAAAATGTAACGCATGTTGCTATCCTGCGGGCGCTGCTTGGTGCCGCGGAAGCCGGATTTTATCCTTGTATTGTTCTGTATTTCACCTTTTGGTTTCCGACCAAACATTTTGCCAAAACCATGTCGCTTTTCATGTGCGGTATGGCGCTGGCCAATATCATCGTTGGTCCCATATCATCCTGGATTATGGAAAATGTAACCTGGATGGGGATGACCGGCTGGCGCTGGATGTTTATCCTGGAAGGCTTGCCGGCAGTAATCCTGGGGATTGTTACCCTGTTTACCATGGTGGACCGGCCTGATCAGGCCAAGTTTCTGACGGCAGAAGAAAAGCAATGGCTGCTGGCGGAGCTGGAACGTGAGCATGTGGCTAAACAATTGAAAGTGAAAGTCGCCAATAAATGGGAAGTATTTAAAAATGGCCGCGTATGGCATCTCTCCTTCTGCTATCTGTGCTACGTGCTTGCTCTCTATGGCCTTGGCATGTGGATGCCGCAGATCCTGAAAAATCTGGCCCAGGCCATGAGCTTGTCAAATATTGGCCTGATTTCCACAATCCCGTATATGTGTGCGATTATCTTCATGGTGTATATCGCCCGGCGGTCTGATGCCACACAGGAACGGCGGTATCATACCGGTTTGCCGATTGCCCTGGCATTCTTTGGCTTGATTGGTCTTACCATGACCACTAATCTGGTTACTTCCATGCTGCTGCTGTGCATCAGCCAGGCCGGCATTTACGCGTTTGTCGGCACGTTCTGGTCCTTGCCGAATATGTATCTGTCAGAAGCGACGGCTGCAGTCGGCATCGCCATAATCAACTCGGTCGGTAACCTGGGTGGTTTCTTTGGCCCCTATATGGTCGGATTCCTGAAAGACTTGTCCGGATCAACGACCTTTGGCATGTATTTCCTGGCCTCTTTTGCGATTATGGGTACGATCTCCGTACTGTTAATCCCGAAGAAGGAAGCTGCTGCGGAATCCTTGAAATCATCTAAGGGAATTAGTGCTTAAACCAGTAAAAGGCTGTGGGATTCCCGCAGCCTTTTGTACGTTCTGATCGTCAGTAAGAACGACTAAGGCTTCTGCCGGCGTCCCGGGGGACTTGGTATAAGCCAAGTCTTTTCGTATTATAGGAAAAATACTAAACCAGGGGGTTGACATATGGATTTAAAACTGGCAGGAAAAGTGGTAGTAGTCACAGGCGGGGCGGCAGGGATCGGTGAGGCCTGCGTGCTCGCTTTTTTGCGGGAAAACTGTAAAGTGGCGGTTTGCGGCCGCAGCCGGGACAACCTGGAACAGCTTAAAAATAAAGTGGCTGTGCAGGGGTATACGGTGTATGTGCAGCAGGCTGATGTTTCCCGACGTTCGCAAATTAAAGATTTTGCCCAAGCGGTTTATGAACATTACGGTACGATTGATATATGGATTAATAATGCCGGGATTGCCGCCAAGGCCGCATTGGCTGAGATGTCTGAGGAAGACTGGGATATGGTGCTGAATACGAATCTTAAATCAGTTTTTCTTGGTTCACAGGTGGCTGCTCAATATATGACCAGGGGCGGCGGCGGGGTTATTTTAAATGCGTCCTCCTATGCCGCGGTCATTCCTTCCGCAGGCAGTGGTGCCTATGGCGCCGCTAAGGCCGCTGTTTCCAATTTAACGCGGACTCTGGCCGCAGAGCTTGCACCCGCCAATATCCGTGTCAACGGTTACATTCCCGGGGTTATAAATACCCGCATGAATGCTAAGAGACTGGCGGAACAAGGGGCGGAAACCCTTAGCCAGATTGCCCTCAACCGGGCCGGTGATGCCAATGAGGTTGCCGCCGGTATTGTTTTTCTGGCATCTGATGCCGCCAGCTATATTACCGGGACTGACCTGGAAATCAGCGGCGGAAAATTCGCCGTGCAGATACCCGGCGACTGCTGGCGGTAATTACAAGTAAAAAATGTTTTGTACCCTACCTCTGGGATTAATGCAGAATTTACAGGCAAGCTTACAAAATAAAAACTGAGTAATAGATAAAGCACTTGCCCTGGTAAGTGCTTTATCTATTTTCCAGTTCCCTAAATATAATTAAAAAGTTATAATTGCTAGTGGAGCAAGGGCCTGTTCTTTTGACCGAACACACCGGCTTTGCTCAATAAATCTAAGGAAATTCAAAAGAAAGTTAATTAGAATAAATATAGCTTATTAACTCTAGAAATTATTTAGGAGGCAATATATTATGCCATGCTTTAAAAATAAGGCTGTATTGATTACTGCTGGTCTGGTTTTTTTGCAGAACACACTTGTCTTTGCCGCTCCTGTTGAACTTTCTTTAGAACAAAGTATAGAGATGGCCCTGAAAAATAATCCGTCAATCCAGATTGCTGCCGAAGACAAGGCCCGTTCCGTGTGGGGGGTTGACGAAGCCAAAGCTGGCAAGATGCCCAGTGTTTCTCTGGGCAGCCGCTATAATTATCAGGATCAGGGTCAAAGCCAAGGCCAGGATAAAGATAGCTTCAGCAACAGTATCAGTATGAACTGGAAGCTATATAACGGCGGCGGGACAGAGGCCCAGATCGACCAGGCCAAGCTTGGTGTTAAAACCGCTGATTTAAATGTTATTAAAGCCAAACAGCAATTAAAACAAGAGACAACAACCGGCTACTACAGTGTCCTGGAAACGAAGAATATGGTTGCGGTTAATGAAGAAAGCGTAAGTAATTTGCAAACCCACCTAACCATTGTCCAGGCAAAATACGAAGCGGGAGTTGTAGCCAAGTCGGAGGTGCTGCGGTCGGAAGTAGAACTGGCCAATGCGGAACAAAATCTCATAAAAGCGCAAAACCAATATGATCTGGCAGTATCAAGTTTACTTAACACCATGAATATGGATGCCGGGACAGAAATTCAGCTGGCCGGTGAACTTAAGTATGAGGCTGATGCCAGAACCTTAACTGACGCACTTTCCCAGGCCCGGGAGAACCGTCCCGAGATTGCCCAGGCGAAAGTAAGTGTTGACAGTGCCGCCCAAGGCGTTAAAATTGCCGAAAGCAACAAGCGTCCGTCTGTTTCACTCTCGGCTTCCACCGGCTGGAATGATACGCTGCTGCCTAATGATGATCAGAACTGGTCGGTCGGAGCCTCGGCCAGCTGGAATATTTTTGATGCCGGTGTGACCAAGTCGAAGGTTAACCAGGCTCAGTCTTCTTTGAATAAGGCTAAGTTGCAGTCTAAACAAACACAGGATACGGTCGAGCAGGAAGTGCGTCAAAGCTATCTGAATATGAAAGAAGCGGAAAAACGTCTGCAAACTACCGATGTGGCTGCCAATAAAGCCAAAGAGGATCTGTATATTGCTCAGGAAACCTATCGCGCCGGTGTTGGCACCAATCTGGATGTTCTCGATGCGCAGCTGGCCCTTACGCAGGCGAAAACCAATCACGTCCAGGCCCTCTATGATTATAACGTAAATAAAGCCAGCCTTGATAAAGCAATAGGCCTGCAGGCCGAGTAGACATATGGTGGAGGTAGAAACATGCAGAACCTGTGGTTGAAAGCAAATGGGAAACGCTTAGTGATGGGGATTTTTGTCCTGGCTGTGCTTGGGGCCGGCGGTTATTACTTCTATAGCAAAAGTACGGCAACGACTGCCGTGCCGTTGCAGTCTGTTCAGGTGGAACGGCGTGATATCAGCTCGGTTGTAGCCGCAACAGGTACAATCCAACCAGTGAACATGGTGGATATCAGTTCCAAGATCACTGCCCAGATCAAAGAGGTAAAGGTTAAAGAAAATGAACGGGTTGCAACCGGGCAGGTGCTGGTGGTTTTAGAGGATACCGGTCTCCAGGCTCAGGTCACCCAGGCTAAAGAAAAACTGGAAAATGCCGCTGTTAAATATCAAAGAACAGTCAAACTCAATTCAATTGGCGGTTCCTCCAATGAACAGCTGGATAATGCCAGCATGGATTATAATATTGCCAAGGCCACTTATACGGAAGTCATGTCTAAATTGAATGATACAGTTATTGCTGCGCCTATTGACGGCATTGTGATCGGTAAACCGCTTTCCGCCGGTGAACTGGTGGCCCAGGGGGTCAATAATCCCACAGTAATATTAACGGTGGCCGACATGTCGACAATGCAGATCGAAGCGAATGTTGACCAAACAGATATCGGCAAGATCCAGCTTGCCCAACAGGTTGTTTTCACAGTTGATGCTTACCCGGGGAAAGAATTTACCGGGACTGTGACTACGATCTCCCGGAAACCTACGGTGTCGCAGAATGTTACTTATTATCCGGTAACGATTGATGTTAATAATGCGGAAAACCTGCTTAATCCGGGAATGGTTGCCAGGGTATCTGTAACTATCAGCCAGAGCCAGAATGTCCTGACCTTGCCGCTTTCAGCAATACGGACAGATAAGACCGGTAAATATGTTGTTGTTATCGGTGCCAACGGACAAACCGGTAATGTGCCTATTACTACCGGTAATACCGGCGATGACCGGGTTGAAATTACCAGCGGCTTGAATGAAGGCGATAAAGTGATAGTAGCACAGCCTAAAACACAGAACCAGACAACCAGCGGCCAACAGGGATCGCGTCAGGGCGGCGGCGGCCGTCCGATGTTCTAGTATGGGTGTGGTGTTGTACGAGGGGGCGAATACATGACGATAGTTTTGGCTGATGTAAAAAAGATTTATCAGATGGGCGATACACCGGTTGCGGCCCTGGCGGGGGTAACGCTCACTATTGGCGCCGGTGAGTTTACCGCTATTATGGGCCCTTCGGGCTCAGGTAAATCAACCTTAATGAATATACTGGGCTGCCTTGACCGTCCCAGCAGCGGTTCGTATAGGCTTGACGGGCAGGAAGTGTCGACGTTAACTGACGACGAGCTGGCCTTAACGCGCAATAAGAAGATCGGGTTCGTTTTTCAAAATTTTAATCTGCTGCCACGGATTACGGCCCTCGATAATGTAGCCTTGCCGCTTGTTTATGCCGGTGTCGAGGTGAAAGAACGCAAACGGCGTGCCGCCGAAGCCCTGACCGCTGTGGGGCTGGAAAACAGAATGGATCATGTGCCTAACGAATTGTCAGGGGGGCAGCGCCAGCGGGTTGCTATTGCCAGGGCCCTGGTTAATGAGCCGACGATTATTATGGCTGACGAGCCGACAGGCGCCTTGGATACCAAGTCCGGCAATGAGGTAATGGAAATCTTTAAAAACCTTAATCATGCGGGCCGGACAATTATTCTTGTAACTCACGAACCAGATATTGCCGCCCATGCCACAAGGGTGATCCATGTCCGCGACGGGCTTATTGTCCGGGACACAGAAAGGGCTGAGTAATGTGTTTTGGGAAAGTGTAAAGATTGCCTTAGATGCATTAGTCTCCAATAAACTCCGGTCAATCCTTACCATGCTTGGTATTATTATCGGGGTTGGTGCGGTTATTGCCATGGTTTCCATTGGTATGGGCGTCCGGGACAAAGTGCAAACCTCAATCGCCAGCCTGGGCAGTAATCTGATCATTGTTACGCCGGGGGCTGCTTCCACCTCCGGCGTAAGGCAGGCAGCCGGAACCAATATTACCCTGACCCTGAAAGATGCTCAGGCCATGTCCCGGGAGATCGCCGGCATCGGGGCTGTAGCCCCCAGTGTGGGTAAGCAATATCAGCTTGTTGCCGGCAATATGAACTGGACGACAAGCATACAGGGAACAACCCCTGAATTTATGGAGGTCCGTAATCTAAGTGTGCAAAGCGGCAGTTTCATTACTAATGATGATGTTGAATCAAGAAACCGGGTTGCAGTTATTGGCTCAACGGTAGCCGGCAACCTGTTTGTGAACAATGCAAATCCGGTGGGGCAGCAGGTGCGTATTGGCAATGCTCCGTTCACTGTGATCGGGATATTGGAAAGCAAAGGCCAGTCCGCCGGGGGGCAGGATCAGGACGACATGGTGATTATTCCTATAACGACAGCCCAGGAACGTATGATGGGCATTGATTATGTACAGACAATCAGTGTGCAGGCTGCCAGTTCTGAGGTTATCAATGATGTTCAGGATGGAATAACCAGTTTATTGCGGTCACGCCATGGCATTACCGGCGATAAAGCCGACGATTTTACGGTGCGCAATCTTGCCAGTGTAATGGCGACAGCCCAGGAAACAACTGCCACCATCACTATGCTGCTTGGCAGCATCGCCGCCATTTCGCTGGTGGTTGGCGGGATCGGCATTATGAATATTATGCTTGTATCTGTGACTGAGCGGACTCGCGAAATTGGTATCCGTAAGGCGCTGGGAGCCAGGTATGCCAATATTCTGATGCAATTCCTGATAGAAGCAGTTGTGATCGGGGTAATCGGCGGTGCTATCGGTATCGCTGTCGGCATCGGCAGTTCCTATGTAATCTCCTCTTTTGCCGGCTGGAATACTGTAATCACACCGATGCCTATTCTGGTTTCCTTCGGCTTTTCAGTGGGTATCGGCCTGTTCTTTGGTTTATATCCGGCCCGTAAAGCCGCGCTGTTAAATCCCATTGATGCCCTGCGATATGAATAATATCTGGAAAGCGACTTGGCGGCATTAGCCGTCAGGTCGCTTTTTTGCTTCCTCGTGCCCGCAAAATAAATAGCATTGATAACCGGTGGTTGTAATATGAATGTATTACTAAAACATTGGTCTGAACAGGAGTAATGACAATGCCTTTTTTTTATTTAAATGCCAAAAGGGCAAAAAACCGGTTCAGCATTATTATTGCAGCTTTGTTTTTTGTTATTGCCGGGGTGTGGTTTTTTGAATACATTGATGCCAGGGCTTTAAATTACTCGCTTAGCCAGCAGTCACCGGCACCGGAGGGAGAACTCTCAATTATAATCAGAATTCATGACCGGGTACTTGAGCTGTATGACAATGGCAAGTTGTTCAAACGCTACCGGATTGCGGTGGGTAAGCGGGCAACACCAACACCAATTGGTGAATGGAATGTGGTATACAAAGGCTGGAGTCCACAGGAGATTATGGGCACAAGATGGATGGGGCTGGACATTCCCTGGGGAAGCTACGGCATTCATGGCACAAATGCCCCCTGGTCTATTGGCAGTTTTGCCAGCCATGGCTGTATCCGTATGCGTACGTCTGATTCGGAAGAGCTTTATGAATGGGTGCCTGTAGGTACGCCTGTCAATATTGTCGGCCCTAAACCGAAAATAGACCGGGTGCTGCGGCGGGGGACCGTCGGGCCGGATGTCGTCAGGCTGCAACTCAGGCTGGTGGAATTAGGCTATTATCAGGAGCGGGCGAAAGGCACTTTTGGCAAAGATACGGAGGCATCGCTCCGAGCCTTTCAGCGGGATAACCGGCTGCCGGAAACAGGGATCACTGATGAGAAAACCTTAGCATTGCTAAAATTATAAAACAGGGCTATTGCAGTTTTTTGCCGGCGGACGCTCTTGTAGAGAGGAAACCGGCAACAGGAATCGAAATAGAGATAATACTCAGGGTGAGCGTTTGTATGCCCTGGTCATATTGAGGAAAACATAAAATGCCGCTTTGGTATTGGCATAACACCCCAGCCGGGTTATTCAGATACAACAGGAGAATGGTTATATGTCAGATATAGTATATATTTCCCCCAGCCGTGAGGCGGCTGCTCTGGCTGTGCGGATGACAGCCGAGCAGAATGATATTACTATTGTTGCCGCCCGTCTCAACGAAGGGGTTAAGGCTGCCCGGGCAGCCGTGCAAAATGGGGCGCGGGTGCTCATCAGCCGGGGTTTTACCCATCATATGATTTCAGAGAAAATGCCGCATATTCCGTTAGTGGAGGTTGAGTTTAGCGGCTATGATATTCTGCGGGCTTACCTTGAGGCCCGGAAAACAGCCAAACCGATAGCTATAGTTGATTCGCAGGCTATTGTTGAGGGCGTTGCCAGTATTGAAGAAATTCTGGGTATCACTGAGAAAAGTGTGAAAGTCATTATTGACAACTATCAGGACTATACTCTGGGGATTGAACGGGCCGCTGCCGCCGGTGCGGTCTGCATTGTCGGTAATCAGGCCGTAGGGCAGCAGGCTACGGTCCGGGGGTTGTGCGGTATTGTGATCAGCTCAGGCCAGGAAGCCCTGAACCGTGCTTTTTTGACGGCCAGGCATCTGTTGGCGGTTGAACGCCTGCGGGATGCTAATGTGCAGCAGATTGAAACAATTATTAATTCTGTTGATTACGGTATTTTAGCGATTAATAAAGAAGCCGGCATTACGGCTGTAAATAGCGAAGCCGAACGGATACTTGGTCTGGCCCGGGCCGACAGTGCTGCCAAGGAGAACCTGATATCCAGGCTGCGTCAGTGTATGGATGCCGGGGACAGGCAGTTTGGTGTCATCGAAAAATTTGCTCCCGGGGTGGAGGTAGTAGCCAATTACCAGTCGATCATTTCCAATGGTGAAGTCATTGGCGGTGTGGCTACACTCCAGGAGTTACGGCATTTTCAAGCGGTGGAGCGAAAAACCCGGGAAGAGTTGGCCCGCCGGGGACGGGTGGCTAAGTATAATTTTCTGGATATTAAGTCCGATTCGCCGGCTATGCTTACTGCCATTGCCGATGCCAAACATTTTGCCAAATATGATGCAACAGTGCTCGTTTTAGGTGAGACTGGGGTTGGTAAAGAATATTTTGCTCACGCCATCCATCTGGCCAGCAGCCGGAAAAACGGTCCCTTTGTGGTTGTTAATTGTGCTGCTATCCCGGAAAATATTTTGGAAAGTGAGCTGTTCGGTTATACCGAGGGTGCTTTTACCGGCGCTAAGAAAGGCGGAAAAATCGGTTTGTTTGAACAGGCTCACGGCGGTACAATTTTTTTAGATGAGATTGGTGAGATGTCGGAAAACCTGCAGGCCCGACTGCTCCGGGTACTGCAGGAACATGAGGTCTACCGGCTGGGTGATGAGCGGGTCACGCCGATTGACATCCGCGTGATCGCCGCTACCAACCGGGATTTGCACGAGATGGTGCAAAAAGGAAAGTTTCGGGAAGACCTGTATTACCGGCTGGACGTTCTGACGGTTGAGATACCGGCATTGCGGGAGCGCAAAGAGGATATTGCAGCCTTTGTGCAGTTGTTTATTGCTGAGTTTAATACCAAATACCGTACTGCAGTCGAGGGGATTGCCCCGGCAGGTTTGCAGCAATTGCAGCAGTATGACTGGCCGGGAAATATTCGTGAATTACATAATATTATTGGCCGGTTGTCGGCTCAGGCTGCCGAAACCACTATTTCAGAGAGTGACGTCAAACGGGTTTTAAAATACCGCTTGCGCCAACTGCCGGTTGTTGAGGTAAACCCAGGTGCGCGTTCTGTTGATGAGGCCGCTATCAGGGAAGCCTTAGTCAAAACCGAAGGCAATAAACAAAAGGCAGCTGAATTGCTAGGTATTGGCAGGGCAACCCTGTGGCGCAAACTTAAAAATATGGATTAATGTATCACTTAGTGAAAAGGGAAACTGTTTCAGTTGAAACAGTTTCCCTTTTCACTAAGTGTATTGCCTGAGGGTCTAATCGGTGTACGTTCAGAATTTATCATAGTTTTCAGGGGGTCCGTATAGTAATGTTTACCAAATAGATATTTGGCATGAGATTTGCATAATAGACTAATGAAAGACTTTTCTAACTAAAACGGGAGGTAGCTGCTTTGAACAAAAGTCATATTGAGCAACTAATAAAAATTGCCGGACAGGATCGAATCTGTACCGAACAGGCTGACCTGATGTGTTATGCCTATGATTCCTCTTTGGATTCCCAATTGCATAAGTATATGCCTGCTGCTGTTTTTACACCTAAAAACGCAGCCGATGTTTCCCCAGTGCTAAAGTATTGCAATGAGCATAATATCTCTGTTACTGCCAGAGGGGCAGGAACCGGGCAATGTGGCGGTTCAGTCGCCCAGGATGGCGGTCTGGTCATCGACCTGTCGGCCCTTAACCGTATTGTTGAAATAGACACAGATAACCTGCAGGTGATTGTCGAAACCGGTGTTGTTCACGCCGATCTCAATCAGAAGCTGGCAGCACTTGGTTTTTCCTTTCCTCCTGATCCCGGCAGCACAAAAATGGCAACAATCGGCGGCATGATTTCTTATAATGCCAGTGGTATGCGGGCCATGAAGTATGGCACGACCCGTGAGTATGTGCTAGGGCTGGAAGTGGTACTGGCTGACGGTCAGGTGATTACGACAGGCGGCATGAACTGCCGGTCACTCAAAACAGCCTCCGGCTATGAGCTCACTAAATTGTTTGTTGGTGCTGAAGGTACGCTTGGACTTATAACCAAAGCCCGGTTAAAAATTATGCCTTTGCCGGAGAAAAAAGGGATTGCCGTAGCCTCTTTCGCTAAGCTGGGTGATGCCGGTAAAGCAGTTGTCGAGGTTTTCCGCAATAAGATTGTTCCTTCTGCTATTGAAATTCTTGATAAGTCGGCGATAAAGGCCGCTACTTTATACAAACCGTCTATCAAGCTCCCCTCAGACGCTGCTGCCGTACTGTTTTTCGAGGTCGATGGCCCGCCGCCGGGAGTTACGTATCAGGCCCAGAAAATTGCCGAGGTATGTAAATCCATTGCTATAGACGTAAACTGGACTGATGAACCGTCACAGGTAAAAACCCTGTGGGAAGCCCGCAGTGTTGTCGGTGCTGCCAGCGGCCGGGTGCGTCCGGGAGCTACCAGGGTATATATCGGTGAGGACATTTGTGTGCCGATAACCAATGTTGGCGCTGCGCTGGAAGGCATTCAGGAAATTGGTGAAAAATATAATACCATTATTGTAACCTATGGTCATGTGGCTGATGGCAATTTCCACTCAGCGCCAGTTATTGATCTTGACAGCCCGGAAGAGATTGAACGGGTGAAAAAGGTCGGTGATGAAATCCATGAGATGGCTCTGCGTTTGAATGGCACAGTAACCGGCGAGCATGGTGTCGGTATTGTAAGAGCCAAATATATGGAACGGGAACATGGTCCGGCTCTTGATGTCATGCGGACAATTAAAAAGGCCCTTGATCCCAAGAATATTTTAAATCCCGGTAAAATGGGGCTATAAAAGGAGGTGAAACATATGAACGCGGATGCATTACGCAAGCTTGTCAACCAATGTGTGCGATGCGGCCAATGCCGGTCGGCGTGTCCTGTGTTCCAGGAAATCAGCGTAGAATCTGGCGTTGCCCGTGGTAAACTGGCACTGCTGAGGAGTTTCCTTGAAGGCAAAGAAGTACCTGAAGAAGAACTTCAGGGGATGCTGAGCAAGTGTTTATTATGCAAGACCTGTGGTTCCCAGTGCCCCAGCGGGGTGGCTGCCGACGAGCTTATTCTGGCAGGACGTGAACTTATGGCCCAAAAGAAAGGGCTTTCCCCTGTGAAAAAGGCTGTGTTCTCCGTGCTTAAGAATCGGTCAGTCTTTGATTTTTGCCTGAGTATGGCTTCGCTTGGTCAGGATTTTGGCATCAAACGCCTGCCGGGAAAACGGCTTGGTGCTATTTCTCGGTTTCCGATGCCAGGATTGGCCAGACGCCGGGTAATTCCGCCTTTCGCCACCAAGTCACTCCGCAAACAGTATCCTGAGGTTATCAAGGTAAATCAGCCTAAAGCCAGGGTAGCATTTTTCACAGGCTGTATGGCTAACTATATCTATACCGGCTCAGGCAAAGCAGCCATTGATGTATTGGTGGCCAATAATATTGAGGTTGTCCTGCCGAAGAAGCAGCATTGCTGCGGTTATCCGGTCTTTACCTCCGGTGATGCTGAAGACGGCCGCCTGCTGGCCCGGCACAATATTGATATCTTCTCTGAGGTAACAGTCGATGCCGTTATTACAGTCTGCGGTTCCTGCGGCAGCGCCTGGCGCCATGAATATCAGCGTCTCTTGGCCGATGATCCGGTATATTTGAAAAAACTGGAGGCTATTGCCAAGAAAACCTATGATATTGCCGAATATCTGACTGAGATTAAGCCAATCAACAAAAAGGATCTAGGGGAAGTTAACGCCCATATCACCATCCACGACCCCTGTCATCTGGGTGCCAGAGGTATGGGGGTAACCAAGCAGGTCCGTCAACTGCTGTCAGCGATTCCAGGTGTTACGATTTCTGAAATGAAGGAACCGGGACGCTGCTGCGGTTCAGGCGGAAGTTTCAATCTTGGCTACTATGATATATCCCGGGGCATTAATGATAATAAAGTAGCTGACATCGCCCAAACCGGTGCAGATATGGTTGTTACCGGCTGTGGTTCCTGCCGGATGCATCTAATTGACGGTCTGGTACAGAATAAGCAGGAGCACAATGTCATGCACACCATTGAGCTGCTGGCACAGTCTTACGCCGCCAAGCAGGCCGGTGGCAAAACCAAGAAAAACATTTCCTAGAATTGTAGCAATATAAATAATGGAGGGTTAAATAGTGGATGTATCTGTATTATCATTAGTAGCATTGTTAATTGCTATCATCGTTAGCTGCATTTCTCCTAAGAACATCGGTATTATGGCTATTGGTCTGGCGTTCATTGTCGGTCATGTTATGGGCGGTATCAAGCCGGATAAGATTATTGCCGGCTTCCCGCTCAGCCTGTTTATGACCCTGGCCGGGGTAACCTATTTGTTTGGTATTGCTCAGGTCAACGGCACTATTGACAAAATTACCAAATATGCTGTTAAAGCAGTGCGTGGAAATGTTGCCCTTTTGCCTATTGTTTTATTCTTTGTGGCCTTTGCCTTGTCGGCTATCGGTCCGGGCCATATTTCCATCATTGCTCTTATGGCGCCGGCAGCCATGCTGCTGGCCGAAGAAGTTGGCATATCGCCATTCCTTATGGCACTTATGGTTGGTAACGGTGGTCAGGCTGGTGCGTTGTCGCCAATTGCGCCTGCCGGTGTTATTGCCAACGGCCTATCAGCTAAACTGGGCTTTACCGGTATCGCTTTTCCTGTATTTTTTAATACCTTCCTGGGCCATTTTGCCGTAGCTATGCTGGCCTATATAATGTTTGGCGGTCTGAAGCTATGGAAGCAGGGGGCTGCAGGCAATGCCAATGCCAGCGCCATTGCCAATATTAAAGTAGAAGCTTTCAATAAACAACAGCTCATGACCCTTACCGGTATCGGTATTCTTATGGTATTGGCTTTAGGGTTCAAATTTGATGTTGGTCTTACCGGCTTCACGATTGGTGCTATTTTGACAATGCTTAATGCTGCTGATGAGAATCAGGCAGTTAAAAGCATGCCTTGGAATACAATCCTTATGGTTTGTGGTGTAACCGTCCTTGTGGGCCTAATGAAAGATGTTGGCGGTATGAAATTGTTCTCCAACATTATTGCTGAGTTTTCTACCCCGAATACCGCTACCCTGGTGGTTGGTTTTGTTGCCGCTATTATTTCCGCCTATGCCAGCACCTCGGGTGTTATTATGCCGGCCTTTATTCCCCTGGTGCCTGATCTTGTTGCCAAAATGGGTGGCGGCGATCCGCTGGCCATTATTTACAGTATCATCTTGGCTGGTCACTTGGTTGACGTTAGCCCGCTGTCTACAACCGGCGCTCTGCTTATTGGCGCTGCCGGCCCGAAATCGGATAAACAGAAATTGTTCCGCAGCATGCTCATCTGGGGCTTCGCGATGGCCGTTGTCGGTTCGGTATTAAGCTGGTTCTTCTTTACGGTACTAAAAGTGTAATTACCGGCCGATTTTCAGCAGAGCTGAATCGGAAATTCAGGCGGAACAACGGTTCCGCCTGAATTAATACCGCCTGTTGCAGGCGGAAATCTTAGATAACTGACGGAGGTATTATACATGACGCTTATTATCAGTGCCGCAACCTGGGATAAAGAATTGAAATCAGGTATGCGTCAGGCAGAACTCATCCTGTTGGCCCGCGAGGCTGGTTGTGCAGGTGTTGAATTCCGCTCCTACTGGCAAAATATTGAGGAAGAAATCCCGTTAATTAAAGAAGTCTTACGGCAGTATGATATGGTATGCACCTATGCTTCCAATGAAGCCTTACTGGCCGGATCACAAGCAGAAACGCTGCAGGCGATCGAGTCCCTGCAGGCCGGCCTGCAGCTCGCCAACCGCCTTGGTGCTAAGGTTTTGCGCTTTAACGTTGCCAGTAGTGCCTATGATGCAAGTCTCGTGCATACCGCCTGGTGGGCTGACGCTATGAAACCGGTGCTGGCGGAAGCCAAGTCACTGGGCATCGTTCTTGCTGTTGAAAACGGGCCTGATGCCGCCAAAGGAAATCCTCAGATTTTCAAGGACATCTTTGCGGTACTGCCTGAATTGGCTTTAACTTATGATACCGCCAACTGGCTTTATGCCAATACTAAGCCGGAAGAGGCTTTAGACTGGTTTTTGCCCCGGGTAGGTTATGTTCACCTTAAGGATATCGTCTGCGAAAATGCAACCTTGAAACATGGTTATCCAGGTGCCGGTATTGTTGATGTAAAAGGTTTAAAAGCGCGTATCCAGGCAAGTGGTTTTACTGGGATCTATGCGCTCGAATTCCCCGGCGGTGACAAGCCGATGGAACGTGTCTTCAAAAGTTTAGCGTATTTAGGATAGTAAAAACCCCCGGACTCCTTAGGGTATCCGGGGGTTTCTAACAAAAAAAATATTGACAAAAAAGACCATTTAAAATAGAATGATAATGAAAACCATTATTAAATGTACTGGCTTACGGCCGGTATTTTTTTTAGAATTTAGATTGATAACCATTCTCAGAATGTCTGGGGATTGGAGGGTAGCGGGTGAGAATAACTACAAAGCTGCAAATGCTGATGACTGTGGCGGCAGAAGTGCCTGTTATAGTCATTATCTTTATGGATCAGGCCGTTGCTGCCGGGGCCGGCGTAGCCGCACTGGTTGGCTTACTGGGCCCGTTTATGGCCGCCCGCTGGCTGGTAACCAAGGATTTAGGCGCTATCAGGGCTTTGTGCAAGCTGGTAAAAGAAGGGAAATATCGGGTTCACACGGCATTGCCCAATGAAGCGGCAGATAATGGGGAGGAGAATGAGTTTGTCTCCGTGATGCGGGATATGAACTGGATGGCCCGTGAAATTAAGCTGCGGGAAGGGCAATTGAATGAGGCCATTAATGAACTTGATAGGGCGCAGCAGGAATTGATTGAGCAGAAACAGGCGCTGGAAGTGGCTAATAAGCGTTTAAACGAGATGGCTATGACCGATCCTTTAACAGGCTTATCGAATAGGCGGCATTTTTTTGACCATTTGGAGCAGGAGATCTGCCGGGCTAATCGCGGCGAACGGCCTCTGTCCCTGTTTATCCTGGATATTGATTATTTTAAACAGGTAAATGATACCTATGGGCATCAGGCCGGTGATGTAGTTTTAAAGTCAATTGCCTATATTCTGCGCAACCGGTTACGCCGCAGTGATATGGTGGCCCGCATTGGTGGTGAAGAATTTGCCGTATTGCTCTCAGATACTAATTTATCGCAAACATTAGAACTGGCGGAGCAAATACGCCATTGTATAAAGGAATATCTGTTTCAAACCTGTGATGGCAAGAGTATAAACATTACCTGCTCTATCGGTGCCTTCAGCGGTGACCGGCCTGATTATACCAAAGCGGAATTACTGTATAAATATGCTGATAAGGCTCTCTATGCGGCGAAAAATTCCGGGCGGGACAAGGTCGCTTATTTTGACTGCGCCCAACAAGGGCAAGACAAGAGTGAATTGTTTGCGCAGTCAGGGACAAGAGGGGTGACTCATTAATGGAAGCATTACTCCAGAGTGCCGGGGTACATGAGTTTGTCGAGGCATTTACGGCCGCACTCGATGCTAAAAATACATATACGCGGGGACATTCTGACCGTGTTGCTGAAATAGCAGCGGCTGTTGCCAGGCAGCTTGGTATGAGCCGGTCCAATCAGGATACGATTCATGTGGCTGCCCATCTGCACGATATTGGCAAGATTGGTATACCCGATCATATCCTGCTTAAACCGGACAGGCTGTCAACCGAAGAGTTTGAGGTAATTAAAAGTCATTCCCAGGTAGGCTATGATATCCTCAATAAAGTAACTATGCTAAGGCCAATTGCAAAGCTTGTCCGTTATCATCATGAACGGTGGGACGGTCTGGGTTATCCGGCGGGGCTTGCCGGGACGGCCATACCGTTAGGGGCCAGAATTATTGCTTTGGCCGATGCTTTTGATGCAATGACCAGTGAACGGTCCTACCGTCCTTGTATGACGCAGGAGGAGGCCGTGCAGGAGGTGCTGCGCTGCCGGGGAACACAATTTGATCCTGATATTGCTGACGCTTTTGTCAGGCTTTGTCAGGACGGAAAACTGCCCGGAGACACTGAGTCAGTGAAATGGCTGAGTGAAATGCTGCCAGGTGAGCAGGGCCGGGTAACCAAGGTAACCGGCAGGGGTTCGATTAAACAACGCCTGGTCGACATGGGCATCATCACCGGTACGCGCATCGCCGTACAGAAATTCGCGCCCCTGGGGGATCCTATGGAGATTAAAGTTAAGGGGTTTAATTTGTCCTTACGAAAAAAAGAAGCCCGCTTGATTGAGGTGGCGATAGGGTGACGAATTCGCAGCTAACCCTTGCTCTCGCCGGTAATCCCAATTCCGGCAAGACCACAATATTTAATAATCTCACAGGTTCCAAACAGCATGTGGGCAATTATCCCGGTGTTACGGTGGAAAAGCGGGAGGGTTTCAGAAAATACCAGGATAAAGAGTTTATTATTGTGGATCTGCCGGGTACCTATGGGTTAATGGCGCATTCGACAGATGAACTGGTCGCCCGCAGTTTCATTGTACATGATAAACCTGATATTATTGTCAATGTTGTCGATGCGTCCAATCTGGAGCGTAACCTGTATCTGACCCTGCAGCTGTTAGAGCTGCAGAGACCGGTGGTTATGGCTCTGAATATGGTTGATGCAGCCGAAGACAAAGGGATACAAATTGATGACAGGCGGCTGGCGCAGGTTTTGCACACGCCGGTGGTGCGCTGCATTGGCAGGCAGAATCAGGGGACCGAGAACATTCTGGCCTTAGCGGCAGCAACGGCAGAATGTGGACAGCCGGGCGGATTTACCCTGCTGTATGACAGCAAAATCGAAGAAGCAATCGAGCGGATCAGTCAGTTACTGGTTCAGATCCGGAGCGGAATCCGGTTTCCCCGGCGCTGGCTGGCCTTGAAGCTGCTGGAAGGGGACAGTGAAGCCAGCCGGTATTTAACCGGTATTCCCGGTAGTGAACCGGTGGCTGAAGCGGCGGATTTATGCCGGCAGATATTACTGGAGCAAATGGGAGACCCAGCTCTCCTGATTGCCGAGCAGCGGCACCGGTTTGTGGCTGCCGTATATACTCATGCGGTTATAGTTCCGGCAGAGGAAGCAATGACGGCTTCTGATAAACTGGATGTTATCCTGACAGGGAAGTTCTCGGGCCTGCCGATTTTTCTCAGCCTGATGTGGCTGCTGTTCAATCTGGTGTTTACCATTGGTGCCTATCCCCAGGAGTGGATCGAAGATGGCTTTAGCAGTTTGTCGCAACTGGCCGGTGACTATCTGGCTGACGGCGAATTGCGGTCCTTTATCATCGACGGGATTTTAGGCGGTGTGGGCAGTGTTATCGTCTTTTTGCCCAATATCCTGATTTTATTTTTCGGTATTGCCTTTATGGAAGATACCGGCTATATGGCGCGGGCTGCTTTTATTATGGACAGAGTTATGCGGGCTGTCGGCCTGCACGGCAAATCTTTTATTCCGCTCTTATTAGGTTTTGGCTGCAGTGTTCCGGCCATTATGGGAACCCGGACACTGGAAAATCCGCGTGACCGGCTTGTCACAATTCTGGTAGCTCCCTTTATGAGCTGCAGCGCCAGACTGCCAGTTTATACGGTGCTGATTGGAGCCTTCTTTGCAGACAATGTCGCCGGCACAGTTCTGTTTTCTATCTATCTCCTGGGCATTGTTCTGGCTGTTTTGCTGGCCAGTGCTTTCCGGGCGTTGATCTTCAAAGGGGAGAGTGAGCCCTTTGTGATGGAGATGCCGCCTTACCGCTGGCCGACGATGAAAAGCATGGTCATCCATATGTGGGAACGGAGCCTGCTTTATTTGCGTAAAGCCGGAACGATTATCCTGTCTGTCTCCATCTTGGTATGGTTCCTGGTGAACTATCCGGCAACAGACAATATTGCCCAAAGTTATGCCGGCCAGTTGGGCAAACTGGTGGAGCCGTGGATTGCGCCGCTGGGCTTTGACTGGAAAATTGGTGTGGGCCTGGTATCGGCCTTTACCGCGAAAGAAGTGCTTATCAGTACGCTGGGGACGATCTATCATATTGATCAGACTGGAGAGACAGCAGTAGCCCTGCAGGCGGCTATCAGCAATGATCCGGCTTTCAGCCCGCTTGTCGCTTATTCTTTAATGGTCTTTGTTCTGGTTTACTCGCCCTGTCTGGCGGCAATTGCCGTTATCAAACGGGAAACCAACTCCTGGCAATGGGCATTGTTCAGCCCTGTTTATACGACCATATTGGCCTGGGTATTATCTTTTGTCGTGTTTCAGGTGGGAACCCTGCTGGGTTATTAGTCGCACACTAATAGTGGAACTTTGTTTATTGTGAGGGAAATTTAAGAGGCACTTGTCATTGACAGGTGCCCTCTTAATAATAAAAATTCTATATGTCAAAAAAGAACTAGAAATACCGTAACAATATATAAGCATGAGAGATGATAATAGAAATAATCATCAGGGGAAAAGCAATTTTCAGGTATTGCATGAAATACAGTCCAATGCCGTTTTTTTCGGCGATACCGGCGACAATAACATTAGCCGAGGCACCAATTAAGGTACCGTTACCTCCCAGACAGGCACCCAGTGCCAGTGACCACCATAATGGTTCCATATGCATTCCTGATAACTGGCCCATTTCCTGCAGCATCGGGATCATAGTGGCGACAAACGGTATATTGTCAATAAACGCAGAGGCAATGGCCGACACCCACAAGACGATTAATGATGTCTGGAGCAAGTCGCCCTGGGTTATAGTAAGCGTCCAGTGGGCGAGTTCACCGATTACACCGGTTGCTTTAAGGCCCCCCACCAGAACAAAGAGTCCGACGAAGAAGAAAATAGTAGGCCACTCAATGTGCAGTAAGACATCTTCAGGCTCTTCCCGGCTGATCAGCATCAATAAGATGGCCCCAGCTAGGGCGATGGTAGCGGACTCCAAATGGAGCAGGCCGTGAAAAACAAAGGCTACGATTGTAATACCAAGTACCCAGAGCGATTTTTTCAGTAAAATAGAATCTTTTATTTGATCTTTAGCATTAAGCTGTAATATCGATGTCCGATTTTGATCAGAAACCTGCAGGTCTTTACGGTAAATTAGGAGCAGCAGGCCGACGGTTACTGCCAGGATTATAAAACTGACCGGCGCCAAATGGAGTAAAAATGAATTGAAATCAAGATTGGCAGCACTGCCAATCATAATATTGGGCGGGTCGCCAATCAGGGTTGCCGTGCCGCCAATGTTTGAGGCAATAATTTCCGAGATTAGAAATGGCGTAGGGTTAACTGCCAGTTTATCTGTCAGGGTCAGCGTTACAGGGACAATTAACAGTACTGTTGTGACATTGTCTAAAAGGGCCGAGGCCGAAGCAGTAATAAGCGAAAGCAGTGCCAGCAGCCGCAGGGGTTCCCCTTTGGTTACGCGGGCGGACCAGATGGCAACAGCCTCAAAGACGCCGGTGCGGCGGGTAATTGTGACCAGGATCATCATCCCTGTCAACAGGCCGATTGTGTTAAAGTCAATATCATCTTTAAGTGCTGTTTCCTGGGTTAGAAAACCGAGTAGAAGCATGAGAATACCACCGCCCATGGCAACTACCATGCGATGAAATTTCTCCCAGATGATCAGCGCATAGGTAGCCAGAAAAACAGCAACAGAAGCCCAAAAAGCGAAATCGTGCAAGTAAGACGCCTCCCTAAGGTAACGGTTATTAAATGGAGAAAGAGAGCCTTGCCGGCAAGACTCTCCCTACCCGAAAAACCATTTTATCATTAAAATCATACGCTATCTCACCTTCTAAGTCAACTGGACCGATTCCGGATAAAGGCAGCTAGCCTTGGTGTTATAGTTATAGACTCTGTCTTGACATTGGCCACACCTTTGTTTAATATATAATTAAAAATAATAACGTTTCTAAAGGAGGAGCCTGTCAACAAGGGTTCCTTCTGTCTTTTAGAAGAGTAATGAGGAGGTGCCGTTAAGGCCCTCCTTTGTTTTATTGGTAAAGGGGTGAGATTACTGATTCTTAATTCTTAAATCTGGATAAAGTAGTTAAATAACTGATGATAGAAGAGGTGGATAATGAATATCGGTCAGGACACGATTGCAGTTAGCATTTTTCTTGTAGCCTATGCTTTAATTATTTCTGAAAAAATTCATCGCACAGTGGTTGCCCTGGCAGGAGCAGTACTTGTTATTATGCTGGGGGTCATCACTCAGGAACAGGCAGTTCATCATATTGATTTCAATACATTAGGGTTACTCATTGGGATGATGGTAATTGTGGCAATTACCGGTGAAACGGGATTATTCCGGTTCCTCGCAATTTGGGCTGCCAAGGCCGTCAACGGGAATCCGTTAAAACTAATGATTGCCTTATCTGTAATCACGGCTGTGGCATCAGCTTTCTTAGACAATGTGACAACCGTACTCTTGACGGTGCCGGTGACTCTGAGTATTACCAAACAGCTTCATGTTAAGCCGGCACCTTATCTAATATCACAAATCATAGCTTCCAATATTGGCGGGACAGCCACTTTGATCGGAGACCCTCCTAACATTATGATCGGCAGTGCTGTAAAGGAACTGAGTTTTTTGGCCTTTGCCAATAATCTTGCAGCCATATCAATGATCGTTCTCCTGGTCAATATCGCCATTCTTACCCTTATTTATCGGAAGCAGCTCACGACATCCCCGGAATTAAGTACGCAGATCATGAGCCTTGACCCTGCCAAACAAATAAAAAATGTAAAACTGCTCAAGATCAGTCTGTCTGTGCTTGCGCTTACAATCATCCTTTTCTTTTTACACCAGCAGCTTCATTTAGAGTCAGCTACAGTCGCTATTTTTGGCGCTACGTTACTGATTATCCTGGCCAAAAAGAATTCGGATCAGGCTTTGGAACATGTATTCCACAAGGTGGAATGGGTAGCCCTGCTTTTTTTTGTCGGCCTGTTCATGCTGGTTGGCGGACTGGTCGAGACCGGGGTGATCTCTCTTATGGCGCAGCATGCGTTTGCCTTAACCGCCGGTAATCCCGTGACTACAGCGATGTTAATTCTTTGGCTCAGTGCTGTTGCTTCCGCATTTCTTGATAATATCCCGTTTGTTGCCACCATGATTCCCCTGATTAAAGAAATGGGGGTGATGGGAGTCACTAATCTGGAGCCGCTTTGGTGGAGTCTGGCGCTTGGTGCCTGTCTGGGCGGTAACGGTACCCTCATTGGGGCAAGTGCCAATGTAATTGTGGCCGGACTGGCAGCACAAGAGGGAACGCCTATATCTTTTATCCAATTTATGAAGGTTGGATTTCCTCTTACCATGTTGTCGGTGCTGATAGCAAGTGTCTATGTTTATTTTCGCTACCTTATTTAAACTCAGATTAATAGTAAGAGTAAAGAAACCGCCAAAACCTGATCAGGGTTCTGGCGGTTTCGCTAGTTGTGCTTCATCCGGGCATTGATGATTCTGGCGGCATGGACTCCGCTGGCACTGGCCTGGGATAAGCCGCGGGTGATGCCGGCCCCGTCGCCAATGGCGAACATATTTTCAATCTCTGTTTCCAATTCGCCTGTTAATTTCAGGCGTGAGCTATAGAACTTGACTTCAACCCCATACAGCAGGGTATCATCATTAGTCATTCCGGGAGCAATTTTATTAAGTGCGCAAATCATCTCAATAATGTTATCAAGGTGGCGCTTGGGCAAAACCAGGCTTAAATCACCCGGGGTTGCTTTGAGGGTGGGCTGGGTGAAGCTTTGGGACAGACGATGCTCGTTGGTGCGGCGGCCTTTTAGCAGGTCGCCAAAGCGCTGCACCAGCACGCCGCCGCCCAGCATATTGGAGAAGGAAGCGATACGCTTACCGTACTGATGGGGTTCGGTGAAGGGCTCGGTAAACTTGTTGCTGACCAGGAGAGCAAAGTTGGTATTTTTGCTGTGCAGCTTTTCATCCCGGTAACTGTGACCATTGACGGTAACAATACCGTCCGTATTTTCGGCAACAACATAACCCTTGGGGTTCATGCAGAAGGTCCGTACCAAATCGCCGTACTGTTTTGTCCGGTATACCAGCTTGGCTTCATATACCTCGTCAGTAATGTGCTGGAATACCTCGGCCGGGATTTCAACGCGGACGCCGACATCGACCTGATTATTTGTCAATGGCAAGCCCAGTTCGCGGCACTGATTGGCAAACCATTCCGAGCCGGCCCGGCCCGGTGCGGCAATCAGGTAGTCGCACTCAATCCGGCCGTTTTGGGCCGTTTCCAGAACAAAGGTATTATCTTGTTTCTTAATTGTATTTACCATTACACCAAACAGCATGGTTATTTTTTCCTGCAAGTAATCATAGATAGATTCAAGAATTTTTAAATTGTTTTCCGTGCCCAGGTGCCGGACACGGGCATCCAGCAGATGCAGGTCATGTTGTAATGCCACTCTGCCCAGGCCGCTGTTTTGGGTGCTGAAGTACTCAACCGGGGCACCGTATTTTATATTGATTTGGTCAACATAATCAATCAGATCCAATACCTGCTGGTCTGAGAGGTATTCATTCAGCCAGCCGCCAAATTGGGTGGTAAAGTTATATTTGCCGTCAGAGAAAGCCCCGGCGCCGCCGAAACCGCGCATAATGGCACAGGGATTGCACTTAATACAGGAAGGGACTTTTTTATCCGAGATGGGGCAGCGCCGCGAATAAATGTCGTGTCCGGCCTCTAATAAAGCAACCTTGATATCCGGATTATTGATGACAAGTTCATAAGCGGCAAATACGCCGGCCGGGCCGCCGCCTATGATGCCGATGTCAAATTTCTCAGCCATGAAAAAACCACCTCTCAATATGATTGTGGCACGAACCGTAACACATTATACTTTACCAAATAATGTTTGTAAATAGAAAATCAATTGAAAAACAGGGATTAAAACTGTAAAATAGTAAATATGCGGTGTTCTGAATCACTAGACAGTGTTTGTTGTATATGATAAAATTTTGTCAAAAGACTTAATCTCCCACTTCACACCAGTGTTCTTAGCCAGGCTCTCTACAGCGTGGTTTTTTCTGTTACCAGAAAAGCCCGGACACCTGACTAACGTAGCGGTTATGCATATCGGGCAGGGAAGAATTGAAAGCTGTATTGTAAAGGATGGGAATAGTACTGTGAGTATCGAGGTTATGACCCATGAAGTAAATGGTGCTGAGGCACTCACTGCACTCAGGCCGCAGATGCGGCAGCTGTTTACTGTGCTTGCCGGTGAAGCTACCGGCAAGGTTGAGATTATTTTTAATGAAGCTGTGAATAATGCCTTTCGCCAGGGGAGTAAAGTGCGGGTCAAAATTAGCCGCATTGGCGAGAAACTAATCCTGCGGGTCAAAGACTCAGGCCATGGTTTTGCCGGTAACCTGTTGTTAAACTCGCTGTGCTGTCAGGATATGGAACAGTTATTTGACGAGAAACTGATTGATGAGGGCGGCCGGGGGCTGCTAATCATGAAAGCTATGGCTGATGAAGTTTGTTTCAACCATCAGGGCAATGAGATTATGCTGATAATTAAGCTTGGGTATAATAATTAAGCAGGGCATTACGTATTGCAGTGCAGACATTCTATCCATAACTGGAATAGTGGAGGTATTACTGTATGATTATTACTACGACCTCGGTTCTGGAAGGTTTTAAGGTTGATGAATATCTGGGCGTGGTGACCGGTGAGGTTGTCATGGGTACTAATGTGATTAAGGATTTTTTTGCCGGTCTTAGTGATATCTTCGGCGGCAGGAGTAATTCTTATGAAAACTCACTGTCGAAAGGGGTCAACAGTGTCGTCAGTGAGCTTAGAGAGCGGGCCGGTGCCATGGGCGCAAATGCGGTTATCGGTGTTCAGCACTCCATGTCCAGTGTGGGCGAAGGGCTGATGATGATTGTTGTTATGGGGACGGCGGTTAAGGTCAGGAAGGTTTGATAGCTTTAAGGTGCTTGTGGCAGCTGTCTGAGCGGTTGGAAAAGGTCCAATGCGTATAGGAAGGTGCCGGCATGGAGGATGCTAAAACAGATTATTACCCGTCTGGACCGGATGGATGAAGGCCGGCAGTAGGCGAAAAGAAATATTTACAAAATACTAATAATGATGTACAATCAATGCCATAGACGCATGTTGTGAAAACCTGCACTAGTATTTTAAAAACGGTCTGCTCCAGATGAATGTAGAGGTATGAAACCGCACCCGGGATATCGTAGATCCCCTTTGCTGTTCATATCTTTTTTGTTTGTAAAAGTAAGGAAAGGAGGATAGCGTTTGGAAGGCGGTCAAAGAGAACCGCTTGTCACCGGGAGAACGGTGTGGTGCGATACAATGAAACATCTACCCAGCGAAAACTATATGGAATAAAGCGTAGGTATGAAACCGACGACCAATTGCCGGAGCTTCATGCCTTTTTATTTTAGATTAAGGGAGTGATTAGTCGTGATTAAAGCCAGGGAAGAAGTATCTAAATTAACCGTTGCCAGAATGGCCGTTTATCATAGTACATTAAAAAAAATGCTGGATGAAAGCGAACAGTTATGTTCATCAAGTCAGTTAGGGAAAAGAACCGGCGTTGCCTCGTCCGTGATTCGCAGGGATCTGGCTTCTTTTGGCGGTTTCGGCACTAAGGGCGTCGGGTATGAAATCGAATATCTATTATCCTGGGTCAGTGAAATATTGGGATACAATGCGGTATGGAATGTAGTACTGGTTGGCAGGGGGATTCCCTTCACCGGTGTTAGTAATTATGACGGTTTGCTGCCGCCGGGTTTTACGATTGCCGCCGTAATCGACTTGGAAAAAAAGAACCATGGGTACAAGATTCCCGGTCTGGGGCTGACCGTAAATCCGCCGGGAAATTTAGCAAACTTGATCAAATCGCAGGCGATATCTATTGGTTTAATCACCGTGCCGACGAAAGAAGCTCAAAAAGTGGCGAATTTTATGGTGAAAGCAGGCATAAAAGGGATAGCTAATTTTTCACCGGTATCGGTATGTGTGCCTGATGGTATTTCATTAAGCCAGATTAATGTAACCTCCTGCCTTAGTCAGCTCTCGTATAATCTAAATAACGGTTCAGCCGAGCGTTGTGCTCAAGCTCAGCCCATGAATCCATTGAGTATGCGCTGGGATAATAATTGACAAATTGTTAAACTTTTGACAAAGTTTTCATTGACAGTAAAAAAATGTTTGTGTAAACTAAAACTTAGTTGGCAGCTGAAGCTGCCAGAATAGAAGTATGCTGCTAAGCATAACTGTGGCCATGAAGGTTATTGTCTTTATAGACTTAATTTTCATGGCTTTTTATATGCTTGAGAACTGAGGCAGTATACTGGCAAATGTTCGGTCAGTCAGACAAAGTAATGTATTGTCAAATTAGTGAATAATGTTATTATTTGATAATTGCAGCCAGAAGGCTGATAATTATGACTGTTTGTGTATTTTAATATTGGGAACTATGGCCATGAAGGTTATAACGGTAATAAAATTTTACCGTTTACTTTATGGCCTTATTTTTTGGGGGAGGGCTATCTAAATTAAAGAAAAAAAGCACAAATAACAATAATTCAAGTGGAATATTCGGATCGGCTAACAATCCTGACATATTATTTAAAAAACACATCTCTTTAGAACTGATACGAAAAATGGATGTTTGTCAGGCACAAATAGGCTGAAAGCGGGTGCAGTTTTAGGTACCCACTGTCGACTTTTGGGTAAAACTGTTTACATAAGCTATACAAGTGTAGAAAGGGTGGGGAAAAATGGTAAAAAGAAGGTTGCTGGCAGCAGTCATTTCCGCCGGGATACTGCTGGCTGGGATGCCAGTCATGGCCGAGGATGTTCCGGCTTTCAGTCTGGAGGAAATAGTCATTCAGGCCGACAGCATAAAAAAGGATCAGGCTGATACTACAGTCAATGTTAAGACCGTTAGTCCTGGCAAGGCGGCTACGATTCCTGAACTTTTGCGGAATTCAGCAGGGATTGATATTCAGCAGCGTGCAGGCGCCGGTGATAACCAGGATGGCACAGTGAAACTAAGAGGCTTTGATGCCAGGCGTTATACTGTTCTTTTAAATGGGCGGCAAATCAATGCGGCCGGGGTTATGGGCGGTCAGTATGTGGACTGGACAACCATTCCCTTAAACACAGTGGAGAAGATCCAAATTATCAAAGGCGGTAAATCGGCTGCCCATGGCAACACCCTGGGCGGAGTCATTAATATTATCACCCGGGAGAAAGGTGTTGACGGCGGCGAAATTAACCTGCTGTCAGGCAGTAACGGCAGGTATGATTATTTGTTTAATTATGGCGGCTCTGCAGGAAAACTAAGTTTTAACATTATTGCCAATAAGACCGGGACTGACGCATTTTTGCGGAATAACGACTATGATGCCGACCAGTACGGGCTGCGGCTGAATTATGATATTACACCGGCGGATAACCTTGCTGTTGGTGTTAATAAGACTGAGACCAGGCGTGGTTTTATTATTGCCAATACACCGGGGCCGAATTTTGATCCGAGGTTTCCAATTAGTGATGGTGAGCAACTGTCACCTGATGCTAAAGCATTTACTAATCCTAATCCTGGTGCATATTGGAAGAAAAAAAATATTTACTACGATTATGCTTATAAACACAAAATGGAAAATGGATTTTGGCAGATTGACTATTGGAAAAACGACGAAAAACGCCGCGAGGTTAACTACGATTCTACCGGTCAAGTGGCTTTAGACCGCACAATTGTTAGCGACAAATCGGATAATCTGGGTGTGTCTGGCCAATTGAAAGTAGATAATCATACGATTGGATATGGAGGCGAATACAAGCGGCTGCGCTACGGATACGGTTCTTTTGCGGTACGGCCTGCTGGTACATCAGATCTATATCCTTCGCAGAAAATTGATGTTTGGGGCGCCTACGTTGATGATACATGGCAGCTTGATGACCGCTGGAATGCTTATGTTGGTTTGCGGTATGACCATTTTACTGGCAGCCAAGATGATGAGCGGGCGACTTTGATGCGCGATTATGATCAAGGCGCGCTGTCGCCGAAGGTAAGTCTATCTTTCCGCAACAATGAAGCAACAACTACATTTATATCAATAAACCGCTTGTGGCGGGCACCATCTATGGCCGAGTATTATTGGTGGGGGCAAAACTATGGTACTCCCAGTACCTTTGCCGGTTCTAACCCTGGGTATCAACGTCAGATAAAGCCAGAGCAAGGCTATAGTTATGAAATTGGTGCTCAGCAAAAAGTTAGTGAGAAATATAATACAAAGGTAACGTTGTATTATCAGGATATTAATGATTATATCAACTTCCAACATGCATTTCCTTTTTATTGCTATAATATTGATAAAGTAAAAGTGTGGGGCGCAGAATGGGAAAATGTATATAAACTGAACGAGGAAAACAAGATTATGTTTAATTATACGAATCAGCATACATCTAAGATTGGTGCAACCCGGCCTGATGCTGGTATGACTGGAGAACTTGATTACCGCCCGATGCATAAAGCGAGTCTGGCTTATCAATATGATACTAAACCATGGCAAGTTCGCTACAGTATTAATTTTACCGGGCAGCAAAAAGCCTTATACAACAATACGGTAAATGAAATTGGCAGTTATACCACTCACAACCTGGCCATTATCCGTGAACTTGATAAGACAAGAAATGTCAGCTTTTATGTAGATAATATTTTCGATAAGCAGTATGT
>JAEWGR010000127.1 GCA_023388195.1 Bacillota bacterium | reverse complement strand
TAGATTTTAGTAGTATCTTTCAGGTTACCACCATATACTTTCAGGTTGCCGGCTTTGGCAGCAATACCGGTCATAGCCGAGTCATGCAGGAAGCCGTTGCCAAGAACCAGGTCCTGACGGCCAATAGTGTTAGTCAGGCCAAGAGCGTCAAAGGTTACGTTGGCAGTGTCAAGTTTAACGCTGCTTTGATCGGAGAAATCGGCATCATAGCTCAGGTTGCCACTAGTCATACGGGCATTGAATTTCAAGTCATTATTGATTTTACCGTCGAAGCTTACACGGGCCCGGAAGTCGGTGTTGTCAAAGCTGTCGGCATTGCCGTAACGAACACGGGCATCACCGGAGATTTTAACCATATTGTCGACTTTTTTATCGAGGGCTTCTACTTTAATACCCATTTCAGTCAGCTCTGTGGCAAATTCTTTGGACAGTTTGTCAACGATTTCTTTTTGGTCGTTGTTCAGGTTCTTTTGCATAGCGGCAGCAACCATGGAAGCCATTTCGTAACGGGAAACAGTTTTGTCACCTTTAAAAGTTCCATCGCCATAGCCTGTGATCACGCCGGCTTGCGCAAGCTTGCCAACAGCGTCATAAGCCCAGTGTTTTGCAGGTACATCAGAAAACGGGTTTGCAAAAGCCGGTACGGCAAATGCTACGGTCAGAGCAGTAGTTACTGCTGCTTTCAGAAGTCTCTTGTTCATTCGAAAATCCCCCTTGAAATATATATTAGATGTGCGGGTGTCGCCACCGACATACCAGGAGGTCTACCCGTTCAGGGGGGAGGATTTCGAATGAGTATCCACGTTTCCTCAATCTGTCCTTCCTCTCTGCAGGGCTTATTCATGATATGCACCTGCCGCATTCCGCAGGTTTTATGTTAACATAATTTCGACACAGTTGCAATAAATCCTTCTTATTATCGACATGTAGTTTTTGGTAAAACCCTTGTTTTATAAGCACTGGATTGATATGGCAACTGAATCTTGAAGCAGTTATGAACTTTACATAACTAAACTTCATACTCACATATATTCTGCATAAAAATAAAGAATCCTGCCTGGTAAGCAGGATTCCTGACAGGTATATTGTGTCAATTATTAAAAGACACTTTTTATCCGTATCTCAATTTGCAGCGGCCCCACCGTATAGGTGTCGGCCTTGGCTTCAGCCGTTAACTCAATCTTACCATTGTACCGTTTGATCCTGTTCACCACCTCAAACAGCTGCGAGCCGCTCATGCTGCCGACAGTTCCCTGAATAGGGTCAGGCAGAATACCCTGGGTAACAGCAGCGGCATTCACCTTCTGCAGAAAGAGCATAACCGTTTCCTCCGCCTGCTGGGCATTGGCCGGGGCATTGACAATCTCGCTGTAAACAGCCCCGCCTTTATTATAGACCAGATGGTTAGGGTACAGTTCAATACGCCCGATAACCGGTTCACCATACACGGTATTGCCTACGGTGGAGATGCGGACAATAACTGGCTGGCTGGTGCCGGCAATCAGGCTGGACGCCTGCTCAAACTCGGAGCGGGCAATCCATAGTACTTCCAGTTTTTTGTCGGCTACGTCCAGTTTATCCAAAATCTGCAGGTTGGCTCTGTATACCGCTGCGCCCAGGGAAGCAGTGGTCTCGTCCGCCGGCTTGCCGCCGTCAATCACCGCGGTCGATAACACCTCGCCGGTGCGAAAGACAACCGTCCCCTCCCGGACGCTCTGCAAACCGTTTTTCAGACTTACAGTCAGCTCATTTAAACGGTCCACATCGCTTTGGAGGGCAGTCTGCGCTGCCGTTAACTCACCCATTTTGGTGTTGAGACCGGCAATCCGGTTATCCAGTTCTGTTTTGGTGGTCTGCAGCTTTTGAATATCCCCCTGATACTTAACCAGGTTCTTCTGGGCCAGGGCATAATTGGACTGCAGCTGTCCCAGTGCCGCTGCGGCCTTATCGCGCTCGGCCGTGACCGCATCAAGCTCAGCCATACTCTGGGCCAGACGTTCGGCATTATCTTTAACCTTAGCTGTAATTGCCACATATTCGGCCGTTTTGGTCTCAAGGTCCGCCCGGCTGCGTTCCAGTTCGGTTGACTTCGTATCGACCTCGCTGGTCAGGGATACCAGTTCAGCTTTGAGCTCTTCCATGCCAAACAACGCAGTACGGACATCCCAGGACACAGCTGTCATAAACCCCAGGGTAATGGCCGATATGAGAATACCTGTAACTATGGTCACAATAATTGAGGTGTGCTTGGGTCTGAGGCCAAAGATACTGAGTTTCTTTTTCCCTACTTTGGTACCTAGTTTGTCACCAATATACGCAATGGCGCCGCCCATAACCGCAATTATGGCAATAAGCACTACACCGTACATGGCTATCCCTCCTCTCGCCAACAAATAAAAACACTGTTTACCGTGATGCTTTATAGATTAAATAGATACCGGCCAGTGTGCCGATAATATTGGGTATCCAGGCCGCAACCAGCGGCGGGATGGCCCCCCCCTGGCCTAACGCCGTTGAAACCGTCAGTACGGCATAATACATGAAAATAATGATAATACTCAGGCCCAGGCCGATGGAAGAGCTGGACCGGTTGGGTGACAACCCCAGCGGGGTGCCGATCATGGCAAAAACGAAGCTGGCCATCGGGATGGCGACCCGCTGGTAGAGCTCGACTTCATAGTTGCTGGTCTTGGCGTATTCCCTTTTCAGCACTTCAATATGCTGTTTAAGCTCCGACATTGACATTTCGTCAGGTTTTTTTTGTTCCCGTGCTATTTCATTGGGATTTTTCGTAATCGGCATGACCTGTTCGGTAAAGCGCAGGGTACGGGTCACGCGGCCTTCTGTCGACAGGTCGGTGATTGTGCCGTTATACATAATCCAACGGTCGGTGGCCCAGATCGCGCTTTCGGCATTTTCGATCCGGACCATCTGGCCGGCTTCGAATTCCTGCACCGACACTTTACTCAGGGTATTGGTATCGGCCATAAAGTTCTGAGCATAGGTTAACCGTTCAATCTGACCGGCCTTCACCTCTTTGACAATAATGTGCTCTTGTGATTTGGGCCGGGTATTTTTTTCAATCTCATAGCGCACAATGTTACTGTAGCCCGCATTGGCAGCAGGTACAACCTCTTCATTCAGGACAATAGCAGCCATGCTGACCACAAAGGCCGTAATCATAACCGGCACAGCCAGCCGGTAAAAGCTGAGACCGCCGGACCGCATGGCCGTAATCTCACTGGAACCGGACAAGCGGCCGAAAGCCAGCAGGGCCGCCAACAGCATGGACATGGGGAAGGTTAACACGATAATCCCCGGCAGACTGTAGAAAAACAGCTTGGTTACCGTAAGGATCGATGCGCCATATTTAGTTACATATTGAGCAATTCTAAACAGGGTGCTGGTGCCGATGAAAACACTGGAAAATGCGGCAATGCCAAAAAAGAATGGCCCCAGCAGCTCTTTTAGAATGTATTTGTCAAGTATCCGCATGGTATTCTCCTTACAAGCTGAAGTTGTTGCCGAGATAATACTTTTTCGCAACCTCACTGTTGGCTATTGTTTCGCTGTCGCCGTCAATCAGGATTTGGCCTTCGTTCAGGATATAGGCTTTATCGACAATACTCAGTGTTTCCCGGACATTATGGTCGGTAATCAACACCCCGATCCCCCGCTCTTTCAGATAACTGATAATGGCCTGAATATCGGCCACGGCAATCGGGTCAACACCGGCAAACGGTTCATCAAGCAGAATAAAGGCCGGATCGGTGGCCAGGGCCCGGGCAATTTCCACCCGGCGCCGCTCCCCGCCTGACAGTTCTGAACCCAGGCGTTGGCGGACATGGGTGACATGAAACTCGTTCAGCAGGCTTTCCATTTTGGCAGCCGCTTCCGCCTTGGTGAGCTTAGTCGTTTCCAGAATTGCCATCAGGTTGTCTTCCACGGTGAGTTTGCGAAAAATGGAAGCCTCCTGCGGCAAATAGCCAATCCCGTAGCGGGAACGCTGATACATCGGCATATGAGTGATTTCTTCATTATTAATAAAAATCTGACCGCTGCTGGGACGCTCCAGCCCGACAATCATATAAAACGTAGTGGTTTTGCCGGCGCCGTTAGCGCCCAGCAGGCCAACGATTTGTCCCTGCTCGACCCGCAGGCTGACCCCGTTGACGACATTGCGGGTTTTGAAGGTTTTTACCAGATCGCGGGTTTCAATATACATGCTTGCAACATCCTCGCTACTATCTAAAAGTTTGCTCCCGGCATTATTGCTGCGGGGTTATGACCAGTTTGGTACGCCCCTGGGCATCCACGGCTTTTTCTTCCAGGCGCAGGGTCAGGGTTTCGCCGGTCAGAACATTGCCGTCCTGAAGAGCGCGGGCGTTGCCGCTTAGAATCACTTTGCTCTGTCCTTTGGGCTCCCCATAATAGGTTGCGATATCAGCGGTTGCATCCAGCTTGCGGACCGGGCTGACAATATGGACAGAGCCGGTGCCGATCGCTTTGCTTTCCGGGATGAAGGCTTCAATTTTGTCAGCCGTCATGATGCCGTCAGGCATCTCAATTCTGGCATTCTCCGGAATCAGTGCGTACTGAGTTGAGGTAAAATATTCAATCCGCGGGCCTGTAAGCCGTTGGTCGCCTTTAGTCAGCACCGCATCCCCCCAGGCGGTCAATTGGGTATTATTATTATAGGTCCTGACCTCGGCCGCCGTTAGTGTGGCCTCCTGGCTGACTGCCTGGACACCACCGGTAAGATGCCCTTCCTGACTTTTAGTATTGTACTCGGCCCGGTCCCCGGTCATTACGGACTGGCCTTGCGTAATCCGGACACCACCGGTTGCTGTCATCAGGCCGCTGGTGGCGTCATACTCAATGGTCTCAGCCGCAATCTCCACAGGGGTTTTAGCTGCCGGCGCCGCCGCCTGAGCGATCAGACTGCCTGTACTTACCAACAAAGCCAGTATTATGGCCACAGCGGCCGGCAATGAAATCAGTCTTATTTTTTTCATTCTGTCTTCCCTCCTGTGAGTACCCTGGCCTTACCGAGCACTTTGATCTTTTCCAGCTTGGCGTCTGTCAGTATTTTATCACCGGTAATTACCGTTCCATTGCGAGTCAGGGTGACACCGCCGGTGCCGGTAAACAGTTTGGGCTCCCCGCCCCAGCTGGCTGCCGGTGCGGTAAATACGGCCCCATCAGCGGCAGTGGCTTTGATATCGCCTTCCAGGGAAATATCCCGGGTCTTGGCATCAAGGACTGCCCGTTTGGCAATGATCTCCAGCTTTTCTCCATTTTCCTGATAAAACACGCCTTTCAGGTTGTTCAAATAGACTACTTTGCCGGTAGGATCTGCCTCAATCGTGTCGGCCCCCAATTCCCATAACCGTTTGCCGTCCTGCTCCTCAATAATGGAACTGCCGGCAAAGGTTAGATTCGCCGGCTGAGCGGGTGCTGCCTGCGAATCGGTATTGACGTCATCGGTTCCTGCAAATAGATAATAGAGTCCCCCGGCCAGGATGAGCAGGGCGCAAACTATGCTTATAGCTTTTTTGTTCTTCAAGGCGACTTCACCTCTGTATTCCAGCGCTTTTTAAACCACAACCATTCGTCAGGGTAGGTTCTGACCGCTGCTTCAATGATGTTGGTCAAGCGTTTTGTCAGGTTATATAGATCGGCATCAGGGTTGCCGGTATCTTCAAAGTAAACAGGCGGCTGCAACAGGATCCGGTGCGTGCCGTCAGCCTGCCGGACAATAAAGCCGGGCACTACCGGGGCCTTAAACTTGCGGGCAAAGACGGCAGGCCCCAGATGGGTTGCGGCCGGCTTACCCAAAAAATCGACAAACACGCCTTCCCGGCCGGCATCCTGATCACCGAAAAAGGCCAGCACTTTGCCCTTCTTTAATGCTTTGGCAGCGCCGATAATCTCGCCGGTGCCGCTGGCAAACAGCTCAATGCCAAACAGCTGCCGGTGTTCATTAAGGATACGGGTATGCTGATCATTGGGCTGTTTTTTTACGATGTCGGCCATGGGAAACCCGGCCAGGGCCAGGGCGGCACCAAACCATTCCCAGTTGCCCAGATGGCCTGTCAAAAAGACAACGCCTTTTTGCCCGGCCAGGGCCTCCTCTAAATAGTGCTTGTTTTCAAACGTTACATAGTTATTGATGTTAGCCTGATTCAAAGCAGGCATATGAAGTATTTCCAGAAATGTCTGGGCTATTTTGATAAACGAGCTTTTGATGATGGCTGCCGCTGCCGGCTCGGTCAGGTTAAGACGCTCTTTGATCTGCCGCAGGGCCCGGCATCGCTGTTTGCCGGCCAGCCGGTAATAAAGACGGCCCAGCCAATTGCCGGCTGCAAGCAGGACTGGATGCGGCAGCAGGCAGGCCAGACGGCTGGCGCCTTTCCAGATATAATATTGCCACTGCTTTGACATATCCCCGGCCTCCCCCTGCTAACTGGCTGTATTTATTGTTTTATCACGAATCGTTCCGGTTTCATATACTGCTGGATCAGGTTGTCCCACAGGCCCCGGGCTTTCAGGATATGCTCAATCACTTCCCGCACAGCGCCGTTGCCGCCCTGGCGGCTGGTAATGTATTTCGCCGCGGCCTTAACCTCAGGCACAGCATTGCCGACGGCACAGGGCAGGCCAATCTGGACCATAACCGGCAGGTCATTTATGTCATCACCCACATAGGCGATTTCGTCCAGTGCCAGACCATGTTTGGTCACAAGTTCCTGCAGGGCGGTTACTTTGTCCATAGCCCCCTGATAGACATCGCCGATTTTTAGTTCGGCTCCGCGCCGGCGCACCATTTCACTCTCGCGGCCGGTGATGATGGCGGTTTTAAGCCCGGCTTTGTGAGCCAGTGAGATACCAAGGCCGTCCTGGGCATAAAACTCCTTGACGGCTTCGCCCTCGGGACCAAAGATAATATGGCCGCTGGTCAAAACGCCGTCAACATCAAAGATCAGCAATTTGACTTTCTTGGCCCATACTACACTATCCATTATACCACTCCTTGACGTAATAAGTCAGTAAGGTGAATAATACCAATCGCCCGGAACTGACTGTCAACTACTGGGAGCAAGGTAATGGGGCGGGGTTGATTTTTCTCCATAATATTTAAGGCATGGCCGGCCAGCTTATCTTTGGCAATTGTCCGCGGGTGTCTGGTCATCAGCTCGCCCACAGGCTTGTCCAGAAACTCGTGGCCATTTTCCAGACTGCGGCGGATATCGCCGTCAGTCAACAGCCCCACTAGCTGCATACCGGCAAGGGACTCGACAACCAGCACAGCCCCCAGTCCTTTCGCCGTTATGGCAAATAAAGCTTCTTTAACCGTTTTGTCCGGCGTTACCACCGGCAAATCTTCACCGCCGCGCATGACATTCTCCACCGTCAGCAGCAGTTTGCGGCCCAGCGAACCGCCGGGGTGGTATAAGGCAAATTCCTCCGGCGTAAAGTTCCTGGCCGATAAGAGCGCTACGGCCAGGGCATCCCCCATGGCCAGGGCGGCGGTAGTGCTGGCCGTAGGTGCCAATCCCAGCGGACAAGCCTCTTTTTCTACCGCAACATTAAGAAAGGCATCGGCATTCTGCACAAGGGTGCATTGTTCACGGCCGGTCATGGCAATAATGGCGGCGCCAATTCTCTTAATGGCCGGCAGGATACTGATAAGCTCACTGGTTTCACCACTGTTGGAGATAGCCAGAACAATATCGGCGGCAGTGACCATGCCCAGGTCACCGTGAATACCCTCGGCCGGATGAAGAAAAAAGGCCGGCGTTCCGGTGCTGGCCAGGGTTGCTGCTATCTTTTTGCCAATAAGTCCAGATTTTCCCATGCCGGTGACAACAACACGGCCGGAACAATGCAAAATCATGTTCATGGCAATGACAAACTGATCATTTATACGGGGAATCAGCGCCCGGATTGCCTCCGCTTCAAGCTCTAAGCAGGCCCGTGCCTGTTCAATAGGCATAGCATACCCTCCTCGCAGATTCATGGTGCTATTTATGTTTTCTGACAATACTGTCGATTGCCAGTACGTCTGTTAACAGTTCTTCCAGTTTATCCACATACAGCATATTACAGGCATCCGATTTACCCTCAGGCGGGTTATCATGGACTTCCATAAACAGCATGTCAATGCCAACGGCAGCGGCGGCTCTTGTCAGATAAGGAACAAATTCCCGCTGGCCGCTGGAGCTGGTACCGGCCCCGCCTGGCAGCTGCACACTGTGAGTAGCATCAAATACCACCGGATACCCCAGTGACCGCATAATCGGCAGCCCCCGGAAATCAACCACCAGGTTGTTATACCCAAAGCTAGCTCCCCGCTCGGTCAGCAGGATCTTCTGGTTGCCAGCCTCCTCGATTTTGGTAATGACGTTTTTCATATCCAGCGGGGCCAGAAACTGGCCCTTTTTCACATTAATAGCCCTGCCGGTACGGGCGGCCTGGTACACAAGGTCTGTCTGCCGGCAGAGAAAAGCAGGTATTTGCAGAATGTCCAGCACCTCTGCCGCCTCGTCAATCTGGGTGACACAATGGATATCGCTAAGCACCGGCACACCCAGTTCTTTCTTGATATGAGCCAGGATACGCAAACCTTCCTTCAGGCCCGGCCCGCGGAAAGAGTTATAAGCAGACCGGTTGGCCTTATCGTAGGAGGCTTTAAAGATATAGGGAATGTTCAGCCGATCGGCAATATCCTTAATGGCCCGGCCAATTTTCAGGGTTCGTTCAGGCTCTTCAATTACACAGGGTCCGGCAATCAGGGTGATTGGCTGCCCGGTGCCGACGGTGATGTCCTTGATCTGTACTGTATGCATAAAGTGACCTCCTTTTATAGTGAGTGCTTACGGAAATAAGCATTAACCCGTTCCAGTTCTTCCGGGGTATCAACACCGATTGATTTAAAATCGGTCTTCAAGACTTTTATTTTATAACCATGCTCCAGCGCGCGCAGCTGTTCCAGCGACTCAGTCAGCTCCAGCGGCGTTGGCGCCAGCGAGGCATAGCCCAGAAGAAAATCGCGGCGGTAGGCGTAAATGCCGATATGCTTGCATACTGGCTGCGGCCCGCCGGGCAGTTTGCTATTCCGGGGAAACGGAATCAGAGACCGGGAAAAATAAAGGGCATAACCGTCCAGACTTGTCACTACTTTGACGGCACTGGGCAGATTGTACTCGTCCTGGTCCATTTCCGTCATGAGTGTAGCCATGTCAAGCCCGGGGCTATCGTCAAAAGCAGCCGCTAACAGATCGATAACCTCCGGTTTAATCAGAGGCTCATCGCCCTGAACGTTGATAATGACATCTACGTCCGGATAGTGGGCGGCAACCTCAGCCAGGCGGTCGGTGCCTGTGGGATGACCGGCAGAGGTCATTAATACCTCGCCGCCAAAACCGGCAACCGCGTTATAAACCAGTTCATGATCGGTTGCTACCAGTACGGTTTCAGGCCGCCTGGCCTGTTTAGCACGTTCATATACATGCTGAATCATCGGTTTGCCGGCAATCAGGGCCAGCGGTTTGCCCGGCAGCCTGGTTGATGAATAGCGGGCCGGGATTACACAAAGAAATTTCATTGACAGTACCTCCTGTCAGCAACCATGGCTGGTCACCTGTTTTATCAGTTCCATGAGTTCGGCATAGCCGTCATGAAACCTGACTTCTATTGACAACACATAGACCGGCAGCGGCCGTTCGGAATGAATAAATTCGGAGGGGATCTTGACGGCGTCTTTGTCGGTAGTAATCAGGGCCCGGGCGCTGTTATCCACCGCCTTCTGCATAATGGCCTGCATCTCCGCCATCGTGTAATCGTGATGGTCGGGAAATTGCACAGACCCGACAATCTCGCCGCCTAGATCAATAATCGTCTTTTCAAAGGATGAGGGGTTGCCAATGGCCGAGAAAGGCAAAACCGGCTGCCCCTGAATATTGGCAAGCGGAACTGTCTCCGGCCGTACACCTTTATACCATTCTTCGATCTCAATAAAACACTGGGGTGTATGGGTGCTCTCCACAACCAGCGCCTGATCGTTATAGCGGGCCAGCGTGTCCTTAATGGTCTCCCGGGCATTGTTGGCCGCCTGGTCAACCTTAGTCAGGAGAAAGGCATGGGCCCTGTCCAGATTTTGCAGCGGCTCCCGCAGCGTGCCCCGGGGCAGCAGAAAATTGTTGCCAAATACGTTCAGGCTGTCAATCAGCACAATATCCAGATCCCGCTGCAATTGCCAGTGCTGATAGGCGTCATCCATTATGATCACCTCAGCCTTAAGGTGGTTGACAGCATAACTGCCGGTAGTATAGCGGTTGCGGCCGATTATAACCGGCACCCCCGGCAGGCTTTTAGCCAGCAGATAGGCCTCGTCACCGGCTTCCGTCACCGTCATATAGATCTTATTGCCGTCCGATACTACGCCGACCTCGCCTTTCCAGCCGGAACGGTAGCCCCGGTTGAGAATAGCCACCTTATAGCCCATATCCCGGATAATCGCGGCCAGACGCTGAGCGGTCGGGGTTTTGCCGGTGCCGCCGACAGTAATATTGCCCAGACTGATTACCTTGCAGGGCAGTTTGTTGCAGGTTAAGACACCTAACCGGTACATGCCCAGTTTGATTTTGACGCCAAGGCCGTAGATGAGCGACATGCCGCGAAGCACGCCAAGAAGTACGGTTGCTAAGAGACCGCTTTTCTCGCCATGCACTAATTTATATAGATATACCTGTAGCGCTTCACGCTGATGCATCATATGGTGTTCCGCCTTTTCGCCTGTTAGTTCGTTTGCAGTGAGCCATTGGCCTGCAACACTTCTTTCAAATAAACAGCGCTTTTCCGGGCAGCGCCCTGATTTTCTTTGATAATGGCCAGAGCCTCATCGCCCATTTGCCGGGCAGCTGCCGGATTCTTTAACAGCGTGAGCAGCGCCGCGGCCAGACTGTCACTGCCCCTGACCGTCTGGCAGGCATTCCGGCCTGACAGCAGGGCATAGGTGTCTTTAAAATTGAACATATGCGGGCCAGTCAAAATCGGCTTGCCATGGGCGGCAGGCTCTAGCAGGTTATGCCCGCCGTGGGCAATCAGGCTGCCGCCAATGTATACAATATCGGCAACACCGTAGATTTTACCCAGTTCGCCGATGGTGTCGATAATAATCACATGACTAAAATCGCTGGTTGCGCTGCCGGCCAGCTTTGTCCGCCGGGCGGCGGTAAAGTTGTATTTAGCGGCCAGCTCGGCTATTTCACCGGCCCGTTGGATATCACGGGGGGCGATAATCAGCTGGGTATCAGAAAATTCGGCAATAACCCGGGTAAAAGCAGTCAGCAGCAGTTCTTCTTCCCCTTTATGAGTACTGCCAGCCACAAGAACCCTGCCGGGACTGCGCAGGTGCAGGGCCTGATGTAATGAGGCCTTTTCGTCAGCCCCCAGCTTGGTATAGCTCTGGTCAAATTTGGTGTTGCCGGTGACCACGATCCGGTCAGGATCAGCGCCCAGCTTGGTAATATATTGAGCATCAATAGTAGATTGCATGCAAAATTTCACAATAGTGTCCAGCATCTCTTTTAAGACACCTTTAAAATAGGAGTAGCGGCCCAGGCTTTTTTCACTGATGCGGCCGTTAACCATCATGACAGGAATATTCAATTCCCTGGCCGCTTTCAGGAAGTTAGGCCATAACTCGGTTTCAACAAGCAGAAATACCCGCGGACGGATCCGCGTAATGACAGACCGGCTGAGCCAGGGCAGGTCCAGCGGCATAAAGATTACCCCGTCAGCCTCGGGAATAATCCGTTTGGCCATATCATAGCCGGACGCGGTAACAACCGATACCAGAACCGGTATGCCGGGCAGTTCATGGCGAATCTCCTTGACAATCGGACTGGCCGCCACAATTTCACCGACTGAGGCAGCATGCAGCCAGATAACGTCCTTGCCGGCCAGTTTGCAAATTGTCGCTGCCGGCAGCCAGCCCAGGCTCTGTTTCAGGCGTTCGGCAAACCCTTTTTCCTGAAAGGTCCTTACGGCAAAAACCGGCAAGGCCAGGATTACCAGAATCACGGCCAGGATATTGTAGATAAAGTACATGTCGCTACCTCTTTATTGGAATTCACGTTATTGGCACCATTGGCTTTACTTGTCGGCAAACTGAACCTGGTATAATTTACGGTACAGGCCGCCGCCGGCGATGAGCTCGGTATGGGAACCGCGCTCGACAATGCGGCCTTTGTCCATAACCAGGATGAGGTCGGCCCGCTGTACTGTTGACAGGCGGTGGGCAATGACAAAAGAGGTGCGGCCGATCATCAGCCGGTCCAGGGCTCCCTGCACCAGTTGTTCACTTTCCGCATCCAGGGCGGACGTCGCTTCATCCAGAATCAGTACCCGCGGATTTTTGAGAATCGCCCTGGCAATCGCCACCCGCTGACGCTGCCCGCCGGAAAGCTTGGAGCCTCGCTCCCCAATCTGGGTGTCGTACTGTTCAGGCATTGCCATAATAAAATCATGGGCATTGGCAGCTTGTGCCGCCGTAATAATCTCTTCCCGAGTCGCTTCCAGGTCGCCATAGAGGATATTATCATAAACGGTGCCGTTAAACAGGACTGTTTCCTGCGGCACTATTCCGATTTGTTCCCGCAGCGACTGCAGTGTGACTGTCTTAATATCATAGCCGTCAATGGTAATGAGGCCGCCTTCGGGGCTATAAAAGCGGGGGATCAGGTTGGCAATGGTCGTTTTACCGGCGCCGCTTGGGCCAACAATTGCAATCATTTGTCCCGGCTCGGCTACCAGAGAAATATCATCCAGCGCCACTTCTCCCGGTTTATAGGAGAAGGTTACATGTTCAAATGCGACCCGGCCGGTAATGGCCGGCAGCGTTTTCGCCCCCGGCATATCCTGAATTTCCGGCTCTGTGTCCAGCACGTCAAACACCCGCTGCGCGGCTGCCAGCGCCCGCTGGATATTGCCGTAAACACGGCTCAGGCGTTTGATGGGATTAGTGATATTTACCACATAAATCAGAAACGCAATAAGCGCTCCGGCCGTAAGCTGGCCATTGATAACCTCGCGGCCGCCGTACCAGATGATGATGGTAACGCCGATGGCCCCCAGAAACTCAACAATCGGTGTTAAAGTAGCACCAAGCTGGGCCGTTTTCATCTGGGCCCGGAAATTGGAAAAGTTCTGCCGGCTGAAACGGCTGATTTCGTAATCTTCCCGGACAAAGGACTTGATGACCCGGACAGCAGAGATCGACTCCTGCAAAACGGAGGTAATATCGGCCGCCCGTTCCTGCATGACCCGGCTGGCACTGCGCAGGCGTTTGCCAAAAATATTGATAGCCTGGGCTACCAGTGGCAGGGTAATAAAGGTCAGCAGGGACAATTTCCAGTGGATATAAAACATGGCCGCCATCGAGCCGATAAGTACGGCCGACTCCGTTACCGCCTCGATCACACTGTCCACAAGGGCATTTTGCAGGGCGGCCACATCATTGGTTATATAGCTCATAATCGTGCCGGTCTGCCGTTTCTCATAATACGACAGGGACAACCGCTGTAAATGCCGGTACACGGCTTCGCGGATATCAATAACTACTTTCTGCCCGATGTACGACATCAGATAGGTCTGACCAAAAAAGAAAAAGCCGCGCAGCAAATACACAGCCACGATACCAAGGGCAATGGTATCAAGCATCTGCATGTCTTTGGCAGCCAGCACATCGTCGATCACATTTTGAATAATCCAGGGAATAACCAGATTGGCGCCAGACGCCAGCAAAATACAGATGACGGCCACGATAAACCGGGGCATATAGGGTTTAATATAATATAACAGTCGCAGGTAAAGTTTCATGTAGATACCTCGCTCGTTGATCGGGACGCTACTTCCAGTATGACCTCAGCCACTCTTTTTACAGCGCCGGTTTGTCCAAGTTTTGCTTTTACCTCGGCCAGATCGGCTAACACCTGGTTTCTGACCGCCGGTTCGGCAATCAGCCTGACTGTTTCCGACGCAATAGCATCAGGCGTCACGGCCGCCTGCAGCAATTCCGGTACAATTCTCCGCCCGGCAACAATGTTCGGCAGCCCAATGTCCGGTATTTTGACCAGGAGTTTGCCCAGAAGATAGGTCAGCGGCGCCATCCGGTAGAGAATGACGGTAGGCGCCCCCATCAGGGAGGTTTCCAGGGTCGCGGTGCCTGATGCCGCGATCGCGGCATCAGCCAGGCCCATTAGGTCATACGTATATTCACTGGTCAGGGTAACCTGAACCGAATAGCCGGCAAGCATTGTTTGCAGTATTTCCCGGGAAATTGTCGAGGCTACCGGCAGATAAAACTGACAGTCGGGCAGTTTTTCGACAATCAATTCACAAGCGGACAGCATGACCGGGAGCAAGGTTTCGATTTCCTGCTGCCTGCTGCCTGGCATCAACAGCACCAGCGGCCGCTCTGAGTGAGCGGCAAAAAACCGGTATGCCTCCTCTTTGCTGAGGGCCGGTTGTACGATATCGACCAGGGGATGGCCGACAAAAGTGACATCAGCGCCAGCCTCACGGTATACATCTGCTTCAAAAGGAAAAATGGCGGCTACCTTACTGACAATGCCGGCCACATCCCGGGCCCGCCCCCGGCGCCAGGCCCAGGCCGACGGGCTGATATACGATATTACCGGGATACCTTTTTGTTTGGCAATCTTCGCCAGTCTCATATTAAATTCCGGATAGTCAATAATGACAAGTGCATCCGGTTGTTCTTTGTCCATAAGGGCAGCAAGGTTGTCGCGCAAGGCAAACAATTTGCCCAGATTTTTTATAACCTCAACAAATCCAATCACGCCCAGGCCGGCAATATCATAAACAACATCAACACCGGCGGCCTGCATTGCCTTGCCGCCCATCCCAAATAGTTCAATATCAGGCTGCAAAAGTTTCAGGGCGTTAGCCACACTCGCTCCATGCAAATCACCTGATGCCTCACCAACAGAGAGCATAATTTTCATGAGGTTCCTCCTGCCGCAGTTAACTTAGGGCGGAAATGGCAATCCCATTACTGTCCGCCAGTGCCACTACCTGCTGTTTATCTACCACCAGCGTTTTGCCGGCCTCGATCACCAGGGCGACTGCACCGGTTTCAATCATAGCCTGCAGGGTATCAGGCCCCACGCTGGGCACATCAAACCGTGGATCCTGGCTGGGCTTGGCGGCTTTGGCAACAATCGCCCCACCCCGGCCCAACTGGCCACCGCGGCGAATGCAGGCATCGGTGCCCTCAATGGCTTCGACCGCCAGTACGGCCCGGTTTTTTACCACCACAGTCTGGCCAATATCCAGGCCGCCAATTTGCCTGGCCATCGCCAGACCATATTCCATATCGGCCTGTTCAGCCGGGGTTGGCTGGCGTTGGGTCAGTACCCCTGCTGCCGGCATTAATTGCCGGATGAGCTGGGTCTGATCCAGAACCCCTATGCCTTCGCCGGCAAACTCCCGCACCAAGGCCAGCATAACGGTATCATCATTAAGATCGGGGAGTCCGGCCAGCAGCTGTCGCATCCGGGCATCAGGCTGGGCCGCGCCGCTAAACAGATGCTCTTTCGTGACCTTGCCCAGCATGGTAATCTGGGACACCGCTTCCTGTTTCACAATCGTTAGCAGTCTATCCAGTTCGCCCAGACCCACTGTATAATATGTACCGGCAATCCGGGCCAGCTCACTGTCGACACCAGGCGCAACGGCAATTGCGACCACGGCAAAGCCCATGCCGCGAGCGGCACGGGCAAATTCAACCGGCAACCGGCCAACACCGGCAATAAGTCCTATCGTATTCATACTGATTCCCACCTTATGTAGCAGGCGCGGATGACCGCCTGCACGTTCGTTATCCTGTTAAGGCTTCTGTCTGTTATAGGTTTTGCCAAGCAGCGCCCGGCTATACACAGTTAGTCGTTAAGATCTCTGCGGCCACGGCAAATTCCGCGTTCCGCATTTCGGAGAAACCGCAGCATATGCTCCACTTCCTCACAGGATTCGAGGTCCTGCTCCATAACCGCAATGGCCTGGGCCAGGCTGAGACCGGAACGATACAAAATCTTGTAGGCTTTTTTCAGATTGCGGCGGGCAACCTCGCTCATGCCAGCACGGGAGATACCCACGCTGTTGAGGCCGCAGACCTTGGCCGGATGGCCGTCAACAATAACAAACGGCGGAATGTCCTGTACTACTTTCGAAGCACCGCCGACCATGGCATTACGACCAATCTTTACGAACTGGTGAACTCCGGCCAGGCCGCCGATCACAGCCCGGTCTTCCACGACAACATGACCGGCCAGGGTAGCCGCATTCGACATAATAACATGATTGCCGACAATGCAGTTATGAGCCACATGGGTGTAAGCCATCAACAGACAATCTGAACCAACCCGAGTCTCTTCCCCTTCACCGGTGGCGCGGTTAATTGTTGCAAACTCACGGATTTTGGTGTTATCACCAATAAAGACATAACTTTTTTCGCCACGGAATTTCAGATCCTGCGGCTCGCCGCCAATCGATGCGCTGGGATGGATAACGCAATTGCGGCCGATACTTGTCCAGCCGTCAACCACTACATGCGCACCAATCTTGGTGCCGTCCCCGATCAGGACATGTTCCCCAATAACGGCATATGGCCCAATCTCCACGTCTTTGCCGATACGGGCACTAGGATGGACGACTGCAGTTTCGTGTATTTTACGTAACGGTATTACAACCGATTCCGGTTTCATATCAGATCAACTCCCTACTAAATTAGAACTATATAATCAGATCCCGTATGCCATTTATTGTTATATATATTCCGACTCAATAGTCGAAATATGACATGCGAAATACAGGTATATTTCGACTAAATTACTCAAATACATGCATTACTGCAGATTATCATCCGGTTATCAGTAATTATATCAATATTACGGACATTATCTAAACGTAATATCATCTGGAGGTAAGCGCAAACATAAATTCCGCCTCCGCCACCACCTGGCCGTCGACAAAAGCCTCAGCCCACAGTTTGCCGGCTGCGCCGCGCAGTTTGATGATTTCAGCCACCATGTACAGCTGGTCGCCAGGCGTCACCGGCCGCCTGAATTTAACCCTGTCCATGCTCCCGAACAGAGCCAGTTTGCCCCGGTATTCTTCCGGGTAGAGCATGGCAACCCCGCCTACCTGCGCCATGGCCTCTAAGATGAGTACCCCGGGCATAACCGGCCGTTCCGGGAAGTGGCCCATAAAAAAATGTTCATTCATGGTTACATTTTTTATCCCTACGGCCCGTTTCATTGGCTCAAGTTCAATGATACGGTCAACTAACAGCATTGGATACCGGTGCGGAATAATCGCTTGAATCTCAGTTGCGTTCAGAATCATGGGAAAGCGCCTCCTCATATCAATCACATACTTGCATTAAGCCATTGTTTTTATAATCTGTTTCGCCAGTGTGGTATTTAGCTCATGGCTGGACTTTACCGCAATAACATGGCCCTTTATCCGGCCAGCCAGCGCCAAATCGCCAATCACATCCAGAATTTTATGCCGGACCAGTTCATCCGGGAACCGGAGCGGCGTTAAACAGCGATTGTCATCATATACAACTGCATTCTCCAGGTTTCCCCCCAGGGCCAGTCCCTGGGCCTGAAGGGCCGCGACCTCGTGCATAAAGCCGATGGTGCGGGCAGGAGCCAAATCCCGGGCAAAAACGTCAGGAGTAATCTCATAGTCGCCAAACTGAACACCCAGCAGGGGATGGGGGTTTATTGAGGTAAAGGTAATGCGAAATCCGTCATAAGGTAAGATGGTAATAAATTTGTCAGGATAACGCACAGTAATAGCGTTCTGAATAACAAGCGGCGGCTGGCGCAGTTCCGGTTGGCAGACAATGCCTGCCGCTTCGATCAGGGTCAGAAAAGGCAGGGAACTGCCATCGGCAACCGGCGGCTCAACCGAAGATATTTCTACAAGACAATTATCAAGCCCCATAGCATAAAAAGCGGCCAGCAGGTGTTCTACAGTAAAAACCTTGGCTGCTCCCTGTTCCAGGGTAGTAGCCCGCATCGTATTGGTTACATTGGCAGCCCGGGCTGCCACCTGTGGCAAACCGGCCAGGTCGGTACGGACGAAAACAATGCCGGTGCCGGCCGGGGCCGGCTTCAGGGTAATCGTGACGTCCCGTCCGGAATGCAGACCAATGCCGGTATAGGTCACGGGCGAAGCCAGTGTGGTTTGGCGGTTCATTAAGGTTCCTCCTGAGTTGTCTAATTCCAATTAATTTTACAGGAATTTATCACTTTGTGCAAGTATTAGATTTAGGCAGAGGTTTTCAGGCAATACGTTTGCCGGCCAGCGTGCTGGCACTGGTATTTAATTGATACTCAATCAGTTCCTTATATTGGCGGCCCACATGAGAGACTGGCTCAACAAATACCTGGCTGGGTATCCCGGTTTCGACAACCGCCCCTTTTTCCATGAGGACGATGCGGTCAGCCACGTGTAAGGCAAAGGCAATCTCATGGGTGACCACCAGCATAGTGGCCGCCCGGTATTTTGCCAGTTCCTCCATGACAATCAGCACTTCCCTGACCAGCATCGGATCAAGGGAGGCCGTGGGCTCGTCCCACAGCATCAGTTCCGGCTCAAAGGCCAGGGCCCGGGCAATACCCACCCGCTGCTGCTGGCCACCCGATAACTGACCGGGTTTCTGATCAATAGCCTGTTCCATACCGACCTTGCTGAGGGCTGCCAGGGCTTTAGCATAGGCTTCCTCTTTCGACTGGCCGCTCATGACCAGGCCCAGCATCACATTCTCGATCGCACTCAGACGATGGATCAGATTAAAATGCTGAAAAACATACCCGATGCGTTTACGCATGTCTCTCAGACCAGCATCATCCAGGCGGGTAATATCGACATTATCAAACATAATGGCACCTTTATCCGGTTCAATCAATCTGTTAATCATCCGGATTGTGGTTGACTTGCCGCAGCCTGACGGACCCATAATGACCACCGTCTCACCCGGAGCTACGGTCAGCTCCAGATTATTAACGGCAACAAGGGTACCAAACTGTTTATGCAGGTTTTGAATGCTGAGCACACAATTCACCCCCGGTTTATTTAAATTTCACTTTGCGCTGATTCAGTTTTTGCAGTAACCCCGGCCGGCCGCTGGGAATAACAATCTCCCGCATCACCTCATCCATGGTCAGACCGAGAGCCTCACCGGCCATGACTTCTTCTTCGGCAACCGGGCTGATTTTTTCGGTATAACAGGCGACCAGCAGGCCCAACAGGGCTCCCAGCACCGGTACACCAAGCCAGGGCAGATAAGGTATGCCACCGCCGGCCAGAATAAACATGGCAGTCAGCAGCGTCGCTCCCACCCCGATGCCGTAGAGGCGCTCCGGGGCGCTGAAAGCAAATACCAGGCGTTCGGCCAACCGGTGCCAGCCGGTTGCCGGTGTCTTTTTGCTAATCCGCTTGCGTCGGATTACCGTCATAATCGCTGTGTGGTCAAGCACCAGCAGCAGCAGTGTGGCAATGATGGCCGTCATACCGGCCAGGATACTTTTGACTTCTGTCAGCACCTGGTACAACTCGCCGCGCGGGTCTGGTTCAATAACCCCCAGCGCGGTGGAATACAGCGACATGTTGTTATGACCGGCCTGTTTTTGAACAATAGGCGTTACCGCACTGATATCAATGCTGCTGGTGGTCAGAATCTGAATGCGGGCCCCCGGAATGACCTGGCCGGCAATAAATTTATCCAGCAGGTTGATAGAGTGGTTAATCTCCTCATCGGTAAGGTTAGGTACCGCACTGGCCAGGTACTGGACCTGAGCGGCAACCATTGGCGTATTCAATTCCTGCAGCGTGCCCAGACGCAGCTGGGCGCTGTTAAGGCTGGTTTTGGCCCCGGCCACGTCAAAGGCTTTCAGGATGGCAATGGTGTTATTGCCATTGGCGGCAATATGATCAATCGTCGATTTAGCCCGCCGGGCGTTAGCCGCCACCTGATCCAGCTGAGCCAGGTTGGAACTCAGGCTTGTCAGATTTTGCTGGGCCCCGCTGAGCGTGTCAATGGTGGAGCCCACGTCGCCATTCACCATCCGCAGGACCTGCAGTGAGCCGGCCAGGCCGCCGATCGTACGGGATGAGTTATCAATCTGGCTGCGGATACCGCTGGTATCAATACCGGCCAGACCGCTGGTAGCAGCCTGAATAATACCGCCGGCCGCCTGCAGGCTGGTCAGCGTCTGTTCCAGGGCAGTTATACTGCTGCCATAGTTATCAAGCGCCCCCAGGGCGATGGCACTGAGATTCTTGCTGTCCTGGGCAAAGCCGGGAATCTGACTGACAAGCTTCCCGGTTTCCGTAAGGGCATTACCTAATTGCTGACGTGGATTTTTGTAAACTGCTGTTACAGCCTGCCCGCCAGCCAGGTTTTTTTCCAGCTTGTAGCCGGTCGGGGTTTTCCCCTCCGGGTTGTTCAGCCAGGCCGCATCGCCGGTGGTAATCCGCCCTTCAGCAGTGCCATTGGCGGCAGCGGCCGTAATCTCAACAACAACATTGCCTTTGGCTGGTGCATTGCCGGCCTGGGGCAAACTGTCAGCCGTCCCCTGAAAGACAATAAGATCCCCTTTTGCCAGCTCAGTACCGGCGCCTGGGGTAATTGTCACCTGGGCTGCATAGGCCTGCAGGAAGCGTTTCAGTTCCAGCATAGTACTGACCAAATAGGTCATATCGTCATTTTTGCCATCGACAGACACATTGCCGGCATAGGCAAGGCGGAGATCTTTTTCCATAGCCTCGGCAATGGTTTCTCCCAACCGTACCGGGTTAGCCGGCTCACTGCCTACAGGGAAACTGACTTCAATGACCTGATAATCTTTCAGAAAGGCTTTAATCCCCGTATTGACTGTTGAAGATTTGTCAAGTGAATTTAAAATTACCCCAACCGATGAACCGTCACGGAAAACAAACCGGACGCCATCCATCTGGGCAATATGCTCCAGCAGCATGTTGCGGGCCCCTTCAGGCACGCCCCGCACAGTCAGCCGGGGCTCGGTCATAACACCGACACTGCCGCCGCCGGGAATGGAGCCAAAGCTTTTCGCCAGCTCTTCATACACTTTCTGGGTCTTAAACTGGTCAGGCAAGGCTACGAAGAAGGGCGTTTTACCGGCAATCGTCGGTCCTTCTTTGGTCTTACCGCCCGGGAACACCTCATTGACAATCTTGTCGATATGAACAGCCGCATCCTGCCGGTTCTCTTCCCGCACCTGGACAAGCACGTCATATTCACCATAGTCACCCACAAGACTGGATAAGGTTTGGGAAAAATAACTATTCGCAGCCACCGAGACTGAACCAGCCACCAGCGAGCCTATGAGTACGCTAACAATAAGCAGCGTCAGGATGTCACGTTGAATGGAGTTCTGAAAGAACCTTTTTAGGAAATTCAGCTTATTTGTTTTTGGTGTCAGCAATGATTCAGTCACCTCATTTCTGGTGTATATTATATCACGTATATCATTTTATTGTCCACAAGTATATCAAAAATCTTATATTTGTATATATTGTTAATAAAAAAATCGCTGACGTGATCTTACGTGTATGTGCATAGCAGTTACTTCTCAAATACCAGGGAACGGTTTTACTTTTGGCATTGCCCCAAAAGTAAACAAAAGGTCTAGGCCTGAAGCCTCCAAAAGCTGAAAAGCCGGGCAGTATTCCTAAAATCCGAAACTCGCTGCGCTCAAACAGACGGATTTTTTAACGGAATACTGCCCGGCTTTTCTCCTGCGGAACGCTTTTTCCGGCAATGGCCGCTGGGTTACCGGGCTTACCGGGGTGCGGGCGTCTCCCCTTTGCTCAAGCCGGGCATTAGAGCTTGATTCCCCGCAGTTCTCAGGACTTTTCGCCTTTTAAAACTTATGAACTTTGATACATCAAAAAAGAGATTGCTGCCTGCGTGGCGCAATCTCTTTTTCCTTACGTGAACTGAAATGAATTTATTTTGCCGGCGGCTGGGTCTTCCAGCGGTTGTGGAGCCAGAACCATTCATGAGGGTATTGCTGGACGTGGTTTTCTATGATCCGTGTCAGCTGCTGGGTGGTGTTGCGGATGTCTTCCTCCCGGTCGGCTGTTTTTTGTACGGTAAGGTAGGGATGGATGATAGCCCGGTGGGTACCGTCAGGGTTGGCGGTGATGAAGGCGGGGACAATCGGGGCATCATTCAGCCGGCCTAAGGCCGCCGCTCCCTGCGGTGTCGACGCTGGCCGGGAAAAGAATTCAACAAAAACACCATCCTTGTGATTGTCCTGGTCCATGAGCAAGCCGATAATCTTACCGGCCCCCAGTAGTTTAACCATTTCCCGGACCCCTTGCTTATAGGTAACATGCATACCGGCTTTGGTCCGGTATTCATTGATGAATCCGTCCATGGCCGGGTTGGTTTGCCGCTGCACAACAGCAACCAGCGGAAAACCATGCATAGCCAGTGCTGCCCCTAAGAGTTCCCAGTTACCGGTGTGAGCGGTGGCCAGAACGGCCCCGCGTCCTAGCTGCAAAGCAGCTTCCAAATGCTCATGGCCCGTAATCTCCACATACTGGCCGATATTCTCCGTATTAAGGCAGGGCATATGGAGAACCTCCATGAACATCGGCCCAAACCGCACCGCACTGGCTTTAGCAATGGCCGCAGCCTGCCGCTCGTCCACCTGCAGGCTGCGGGCAATGTTGGCAATCGCCATTTTTTTTCTGCCGGCCGGAACCAGCGGCCAGAACAGTCTGCCGAACCATTCGCCAATGAAGTGCCGCAGCCCGGCAGGCAGCAAACATACCAGGGCGCTTATCCCTTTTACTAAGCGATACTGCATACTATTGTTCCTAGTATGTGTAGCTGAGCCCAAAGTAGGTTTCACTGTGGCGCCAGCCAGCATCAATTTTCAGGCCCGGTACCACGGACAGGCGGGCACCATAGTTCATCCGGTCCCCATCCCACTCGGCTATCAGGGTGGTGGCAGGAAAGGTATTGCTGCCTGTAATCAACCCGATCGGATTAATTGTCTTTTCAAGTGAGGCGAATACGCCATCATAACGGCCATCACCAACACCGGCATGCAGCCTGAAACCAAACGGCAGCGCTTTACTGGCGGCGGCATAAAAGGTCCGCTTGTCCTCACCGCCAATATCCTCGACCCCAATCGCCAGGCCCGGGGTAACGACCGTCTCCGGCACCAGGCTGTATTTGGCATTAAAATAGGTTTGATTATCCCTATTGCTGTCACTGTCATAGCGGAAGCCGGCCACGCCAACCTCCAGCTTGTTGGCCAGATTGATATTGAAACTGCCAACGCCGCCTTCTTTCAGGTGGTGGTAGCCCAGGGAGAACTGCCCCTCCTGCAGGACATCGGCTGAAGGGGTATTGATCAGCCCGGTTGAGCCATTAACCGATGGTGCGGCATATACAGGTGCTGTCACCAACAGTACAGCAGCAGCTGTTAAAAAAGCTTTTTTCATTATCATAATTTCTCCTTAGTGCAAAATTATTTTTTGGTGTAGTTCCTATAAAATAATATTAATTCCTCGTCAGCAGCAAAAATCCTGCCTCCGGCCCGCCGCCAATTTGTGGGCGGGCAAACCTGCGGGGTAAAGAAATGAGGTATACACAGTGTATACCTCAGGTGATTTATTTGGGTTCCAGTTGGGCCAACCGCTGTTCAAGCTCGCGGATTTTCTTAATCATATCAGGCAGCCGGCCAATGGCCGCCTCTGAACGCAGCCATTGCTTATGCGGCCGGGCCGGGAACCCGGCCAAAAAAGAATTAGCCGGTACATCATTAATCGGTGCTGCTTTGGCAGCAAAGACACAATTGTCGCCAATAACCACATGGCCGGCACAGCCTGTCTGGCCGGCAAAAGTAACATTATTGCCGATTTTAGCGCTGCCGGCAATCCCGGTTTGCGCAACGAAATAGCAGTTTTCACCAACTACCACATTGTGAGCCAGATGCACCAGATTGTCGATTTTCGTACCGCGCCCGACTATAGTGCTGCCGGTGGTGGCCCGGTCAATACAGGCGTTGGCCCCAATTTCGACCTCATCCTCAATAATGACATTGCCTACCTGCGGTACTTTTTCATGACGGCCGCCAATGGTGACAAAACCAAAGCCGTCGCTGCCAAGCACTGCGCCGCTCTGAATGATGAGCTTGCTGCCGACCTGGCAGTTTTCTCGGACAGTAACATGGGGATAAATCAGGGTATCACTGCCAACAGTCGTGTTCCGGCCTATATAAGTATGGGGATATATGACTGTATTATCGCCGATTACGGCATGATCATCAATAACGGCATGTGCCATAACCGCCACATTGCTGCCAAGCTTGGCGCTGGCACTGACGGTAGCTGCCGGATGAACCCCCACCGGTATGTCAGGTTTGGGTGTAAACAGGCTTAGTAACGTGGTAAAGGCTATCCGGGGGTTTGCAACCCGGATAGCCGGTTTGGGAAAGGTTTCAACAGAATCGGGTATAATTACAGCGGCTGCAGAACACTTACCGGCTTTATCAAGATGGGGCGGTACCGCAAAGGTGATGTCCCCGGGACCGGCGTCATCAATATTGGTAACACCGGAAATCTCAATACAGGTGGTATCGGAAACGGTACCGTTAAGCAGGGCGGCAATCTCAGCTAATGACTTTTTCACAAAACGGCCCCCTGCCTTTTATTGCATTTTCTGAATAACAGCATCGGTAACATCCGTGCCGCCTTGGGCCACACTGTTTTTATACAGCACAACACCCAGCTTTTTCTCGGTGCTTACCTGCTCAATTGCCTGTTTAATGCTGCTGTCAATCTGTGTTTCCAGGTCTTGCTTAACCTTGAGAAATTCGCCATAGGCGGTTTCCTGACGCTTTTGGAATTCTTCGGCACTGAGACCGGCTTTGTCTTTTTCCAGTTGATCGCTCAATTCTTTGCCTTTAACATTAAGCTGCTCCTGCAGCTGCTTGACTTTCGGGCTGTCAGACATTACCTTGTTTACGTCAAGAACCCCAACTGTCTGCTGGTTGCTGTTACAACCGGCCAACGCCAGGGCAGCAACAAAAACCAAAACTAAGACTAACGCCATTCTCATTTGCTTATTCATCAAAAATCCCCCTTTGGAACCTAAGAATAATATTTAAAATAGTATACGCAGACTGACTATTTCTTAATCGCAGCAATTACTGCATCGGTAATATCCATCGCACTTACATTGACTCTCTGCCCTGTAAATACAACATCAAGGCTGCTTTCACTGGCTACTTTGGCGGCCTTTTCCCGGATATCATTCAGAATAAACTGTTCCAGTGCACTAATCTCCTGCTGTTTCATCGTCAGTTGCTGTTCCAGCGCACTGACACCGGCCATTGACGGCGGGCTCATTATACCTGCACTTTTATCAGCCAGATTGCTGGTTTGAGCAGCCATCTTCTGGCTGATTTCAGCATGCAGCTGTTTGGCATAGGCGGTAAGTTCCTGCTCACTGGCCGCTTTATCCGGAGCCAGTGCCGTTTCCAGTTTTTTCGACAGCTCCTGTTCCCGTGCAGCCAGTTTTCCGGCCTGCTCGGCCTTAAGATCATCCAGCTTTTGTTTGGTGGCCGCCGCTTCTTTTTCATCCATCCGGACGGTCTGCATTTTCAGTTGCAGGTTAAACTGCTGCGGCTGATATTCCTGTTCCAGCTGCCCAGCATAGGTCTTTAACTCAGCCGATAGCTCACTGTGCAGCTTACCGCCTTTTTCCGCCAGACGGGCCTGCAGTTCCTGCTGCTTCGCCGCCATTTTAGCATTGAACTCCTGTTCGGCCGCGGCCTGCAGCCCACTGGCAGCTGCCGCCGGCAGCTGCATGGCCGGCATTTGCGGTGAAGCCCCCGCCGCCCTGCCGGCCTCAGCGGCCAGTTGCTGCTGCAGGGTAGCAGCCTGTTCTTTAAGCTTCTGCCATTCAGGGTGTTTAGGATGGGCCTTTATCGCTTTATCCATATCAATAACGCCAATCTGTGGCGCTGCGGGCGGTTTGGTTTCAGGGGCAGGGCGGGCACAGCCTGTCAACAGCGCGGCACCAAGCATCAGGATTGCCAGCAACCTTATTGGTGTTGTCATTTTCACACCAAATCACCCTCTCTAGCTCTCGTTATTGTGAAGTATAGAAAGCCGAGCCCAGGCTAAACCGGCTCGGCTTTAATGACCGGGGCTCTAACTTATTTGCCGCCCAGTTTCTTAACCACATCATCAGTGATATCCTGACCGCCATAGACAATGTTGCTCATATCAAGAACTACGGCCAGGCCTTTGCTGTCGGCAACCGCTTTGACCGCGGCGTCAATCTGGCTCATAATCGGCGCCCTGAGCTCTTGTTCTTTAAGATTCAGACGCTCACGCAGCTGATTGCTGTAGTCCTGCTTGCCCTGTTCGTTCAGGGTTTTAGATTTTTCGTCAAAATCCTTTTGGGCCTGGGCATATTCATTCTGCATGGTTTCCCGGAACTTAGCAAATTCCGGCGTCGAGTTGACCAGACGCTGATAATCGACTTTGCCTACATTGGAGGCAGTGCCGGCACCGGCAGCATGACCAATTGTGCTTTGGGTGATTGCCACCCCGAATACACCTAACAGAAATACGGCAACTATAGATACAGCCACAATTTTTGCCACTTTTTTGTTTTTAAACACTCTTTGACCCTTCTTTCCTGCCACTTGGCAAATAAATTATTCTCCTCTATTTAACAATTATAACAGCCAGCCCGGTAATGAGCAAGTCTTACAGGTTCGCCACCAGCCGCAGCCAATTCTCTTTGTTGGTAATCACATATTCGGTGCTGAGGAAATCGTGGAGCTTGTATCTTACGCCAAACTCATTGTATTCCGTTCGCGGTGTGTGCTCCAACCGGATTGTCCAGTTGGCGCCTACATAGTGATTGACCCACAGGGTGCTTTCCTGTTCGGAGAAATTATACCTGACGCCGGCCATTGTATTGTCGGTAAATTTGTGCCCCCAACCTGGTTCAAACTCCCAGGTCAGGTTATCTGGAAGAAATTCCACTTCCAGGAACACCTCATCCCGGCTGCCGGTAAACTTGCCGAAATGGAGCTTAGCGGCGGTATTGTCCTCTTCCCGCCCCATATCCAGGCTGCCTTCCAGTGTAACCCGGTATTTGCTGGTTTCCGCATTCAGGATAATCGCCGTATCCCGGCCCGGCTCGACAACCGGTGTCAATGTAAGCCCATACTGGCTGGTAATTGGATGGCTGGCGGCAGCCGCTGTGATCTTCGCCGTAAAATACTCTTTATGGCGCTCCACGAAAGCCACCGGCAGGCCGCGCAGCATGCCTGCCGCCCCGCTGACAGCCGGACTGGCTTTGGCCAGCAGGACATTGGGGATCGTGCGGGATCGCATAGCTACATGCACATTATCAATCACCGTACCGACCGGAATCAGTGACAGTTTAATATGTGTTGTCCGGCCGGCGGCAATCTCCAGATTGCTCCGGAATTCCGGCAGCTGGTCTGCTAATAATTCCCTGATTACCGCTGTGGAAACACCACCGGCCCATTCGATGGAATCGACCGGCAAGCCTGTCAAAACATTGGCAATCTGATCTTCCACCCGGCTCATGTCTGTTTGGATAAGGCTCTTTACCTCCGGTGACAGGCCACCGAAGTCAACCTCCAGGGTAACGTCGCGTACCACATCCCCCCAGGGCACCACCTCCACCCAGATATGAGTCGCAGAACCTGGGGTAATAGAGACCTGGCCAACCGTATAGCCCACCAGAACACGGTCAAATATCTCCCGTACCAGTTTCTCATAACTGCCTTGATTGGCTGCCACCTCACTGATTGTCCGCCCTGTCAGCATCTGCGTACCCACAGTCGTAACACTGGCAGTCATCCGTTTGGCTACCCTGGGCGGCGGCGGTTCGGCGGCGCTGATTGTTACCGTGATTTTGTCCACCGTATCGGGAGCAGCCAGTCCTGTTCCGGTACCCAAGGTAAGCAGCAGAACCACAAGCCCCAGATAGAGCCTGAGTCGCAGGAATTTTGCTAGAATAACGCGCACCTCCCTAGTAAACGAGCCAGGCCACAGGCCTGACTCGTTAGCTGCAACTATTAGAACTGGCCGCCAAAGCTAAAGTGGGTGCGGGCACCCTGGTCGCCTTTGGCATAGTCGATACGAATCGGCCCGATTGGTGTTGTTACTCGGATACCGACACCGACACTGGCATTGAGATCGTCAAGCTTGTACCCTTCACCGTCCCAGGCATTCCCGATATCGGTGAAGACCACACCCTGCACCTTGCTGACTACCGGGAACCGGTATTCAACAGAGGCTGCCAGCATCTTGTCGCCTTCGAATTCATCATCTTTATAACCACGGAGATTGTCGGCACCACCAACAGAAAACTGGCCTGACTTAGGCATGTCCCCATCGGCATAACCGGCAGTAAGACGGGCGGCAATTACCTGGCTGCGGCCGACTTTATAATATTTGCGGCCTTCAGCAGTGTATTTGTTATAGTCAAAATCACCGCCAAACATTTCGCCGGCAAACTCGGCCGACAGGGAGAAACGGGCCCCTTCGGTAGGATTAAACACATTATCCCTGGAATCGAATACCCGCATCAGGGTAACGCTGTTGGTCTTACCAAAGTTATTTTTGAGATATTCGGGATCTTTAGAGTAATCTATCCCCTCTACGGCCTCAACCCAGGTATCTTTGCGGTTTTTATAGGTGATATAGTTTTGGATATATTCACCGTGAGGACGACCGAGGGTAACCTCAAAGCCTTTGCGGTTCTTATCATAGCTTGATTCCAGATCGCCATTGCTGTCATAATCACTATACTCGTTCGTCATGTCATAGACACTGAAGCTTAACGAGGTTTGCTTGCTGTCAAGCCAGGGGCGGGTATAGCTTACCTCATAGTTTTTATTGCTGGCACCGCCAAACTCCCAGTGGAATTTAACCTTGTCGCCCTTGCCGTTAAAGTTGTTGTCACCCAGTTCCAGGATACCAATCAAACCGTCGGCCTTGCTATAACCGCCGCCGATCGAGAAAGTACCTGTTTTCTGTTCCACGACGCTGGCTTCAAGCACAACGGCATTTGGTTCCTTACCAGGGTTCAGCTTCATGTTAACATCCTCAAAATACCCGAGGTTGTACACTTTTTGCATACTGCGGCGCGCATCTTTTACGTTAAACGCCTCACCGGGTTTAACCTTCATTTCCCTGGTAATTACATTGGTCTTGGTCTTTTCGTTGCCTTTGATCACAATGCCTTCCAGTGAACCTTCATTAATGGTCAGGGTTAATACCCCGCCTGGTGACATAGCCACATCACTAACCTTGGCTAAGATATAGCCCTGGTCATGGTAGTAATCCTCAATAGCCCGGACATTGGCGTTTAGCGTCCGTGTGTTCAGGACACCGTCCTTGCCGGTAGTCACCAGTTCTTTAATCTTATCGGCAGTCACCTTCGTGTTCCCTTTGACAACGATATCGGTCAGTTTGGGATTTTCCATGACGGTGTAGGTTACTTTCACACCCTCCGGCACTTCCGCAAAGTTGGCGACAACATCAAAGAAATAACCCAAATCGTAGATTGCCTGCATGTCCTGCTTTATTTTATCAGCCGACAGGGTATCGCCCGGTTGAATTTTTACCACACCTTTGACAGTGCTTTCGGCAACCTGGCTAAGCCCGGTAATCGTTACGGCTGTGGCTGTTTTGCCTTCAACGTCTGCTGCGTAAACAGGCAAAACCAAAGCTGCGGCCATGCTTAAAACAAGGACTGCCGCAATGAATAGTTTACAACATCTACTGTTCCTCATGCATTACCTCCTTATCTGTTTGTTACTGTCCACGCAACGATTTTCCGGCTAAACGAATCAGTTTGTTAATCTCCTCAGGTGTCAGAGGCACATCTTTTGTTTGCTCACTTGCAACCGGTATTACCGGCTGCTTCTGGGAGGTATCTGTATGTCCCTTATCCACGGCAGGCGCATTTTCCCTGGCTGACGTGGCCGGTGCCGGCGGCACCGCAGGTGTCGTTACTGTACCGGAAATAGCATTGAGCTGAGCCGGACCATTCTCAACTATGGCAGCAGGCTGCGCAACCGGCAGCCGGTCCGGGGTGTTGTGGCGGCTTATTCCCCACATATAACTGGCAGTCATCCCGCTGACGGCAACAACAACGGCCAGGCCAATCGCCAGACTGTGTCGCAGAACAGGGTACCTGTACCGCCAGTAGCGGGAACGGTTAACCTCTTTGGCGTGGGTAAGTTCGGCCTGAGCCAAAAACAGATTGAGCTCACCCCGAATATCACTATCTTTGTCAAAAGCCTCTTCCGCCTCTGACAGCCACTGCTGAGCAGAGTTCAGATGCCTGTTAATATTTTGTTTACAATCCGCCACATTCACCACCCCTATTATAAACATTATTTATAGTCCTGGGAAGAGGCCAGATTTTGGTCATTAGCAAACAAGCAAAAACGGGCAATTAGTGCAATTGCCTCGCTAATACTACTAGATTCGTCATCATTTGACTGATTTTCTCACTTTTTTACCAGTTGCCCATCAGTTTGGACAACATTCCCCGCAACCGGCGTATTCCCTGCTTTTGCAGGCGATACACATGAGAAACGCTCAAGTCCATCGATTCAGCGACAGTTTTGGCTTCACAATTGTCGAGATAAACACTGTGCAGGACCTGCTGTTCTTTGACTGGCAGGCGATCCATGGCCGTCCGCAGCTGATCAACCAGATAATTGTGTTCGGCCAGCGCAGCTACTTCCGCCCGTGCGTCAATAAGCAGGTCGCCAATTGTGGCCTGGCTGCTGTCTGCCGCCACCGGGCTGTCAATCCGGACCAAGTTATTATCCTCCCGGGTCAGATAGTTAATCATCCGCCCCCGGATGCGGTGGACAGCAAACAGGCTGAAAGCCACGCCCCGGCCGTGATCAAAGCTTTCCACCGCTTCAATCAGGCCAACGGTACCTTCCTGAATCATATCAAGCATCGTGGCCTCAGGCAGTTGCCAGCGCATAGCGGTTTTAAAAACCAGTGGCTGATAACTCTCAATCAGGCGGCGGCGGCAGGCCAGGTCGCCACTTTCCTTGTAGCCCTGCCACAACAGCGCCTCTTCTTCCGGCGTCATCATCCGGATATTTTTCAATTCAGCCAAATATTGACTGAGTATCATTCGTATCATTCCTTTACAATAACCGGAATCTGGTATTTATTGCCCCCAAACCTGGCTATGCAGTACTACGCTAAAAAGCAAATCTGGTTTCTATGGTCAGCAGTGTTTTGGCCGTGCCTCCGAAGGAGCCGCCCAGCCCGATATTTTTGGTCAGGTCGTACCTAAATCCAATACTGTTGTTATGCTGATCAAGGCCCACGCTGTAGTTTATGAGGAATTTATCGGTAAGGTACTTGCCAACCTCGATATTATAGCCCTGAAACTGGTCGGACTGGCTGTTCCGCGCTTTGTTGCTGCCGGTATCAAAGAGGGAGGACCGGACCAGCCGGAATTCATCAACCCCCAGTTTATCCTGCAAAGCACCTTCAATCTCGGCAATGAAGCGCATTTGCAAACCGGCATCCAGCAGGCTGATTAACTCATCCCGGCCAAAGGTGCTGTCATTATCGGCACCGTCGTTTTTGGTGAAATAACCGCCGCGCAGGGTTAAGAGCGACATAATTTCCTGCTGGCTCATCGCCGGCTCGGAAGTCAGTTTAAGCTCCATCGCCGTAGCCGGGCCACTAATGGCCAGATTAATCCGGGTATTGGCAAACTTAGATTCCGCTTCCAGCCGGATGACCGGCACGATTGAGCCGTACTGGGTAAATTCGGCACTGCCGTTTAAAATGGTAAAGCGGTTTGTGAGATATCGTACCGTGCCGCGACGGACCTCAATCCGGCCAGAGGCGGCAGGTCTTTTCAGCGATCCGTCAATTTTAACCTTGCCTTCAGCCAGGAAATCATATAAATACGGGTTATACATACGCACCTTATTGCCAACAACCACTTCAATATCCAAACCGGCATTAAAGGCAACTTCGCCGCTGTCCGGTATGGCCGGGATATTCACGGTAGCATTGTCAACTGTCAGCTTTCCGGAAATCAATGGCCGGGAATTCTTACTGGTTACTGACAAAACACCATCAACCGGGCCGGTAAAATATTTATGTTTTATACCCAGCCGGTTTAGCGACAGCATCAGGTTATAGTCATCCAGGGCTAAGCCGTTGATCCGGGCTGAGCCACCCAGGGAGTAGGAACCGCCGCCCATTTCCCCGCCAAAGGCGTTTATGTCTATTCTATCATCTTTAAACTGAATATCAATACCTACTTTTTGGATAGGGTCGGACAATTGCTTCAGCTTAATGGTACCATTGGCCACGGTTAAGTGCCCGTTGAGGGTAGGCTGGGAGAGAGTGCCGCCAACAGCGATTTCACCGGTGGTAGGGCCTGTGGCCCAGGCAACCTCGTTTGTCAGCATCGGCAAGATCCGCAGATCAGCATTGTCCAGCCGCAGCTTCAGATCCATGGCATCAGTCACATCAGCTTTGCCACGGCCCTGGCTGTTCAGGGCCTTTAACGGTACAACGCCATAGGCGCTGGCCTTATACGGGCCACGGGCCACAAACAGCTGGTTAACATGGATACTGCCGCTGTTATAGATTAGCAGACCGTATAGATTATCAAATTCGGCATTGGCAATACTGCCGTTCTGCACTTCCATAGATACCGACACATTAGGATCAGCCGTGACACCGCTGGCCTGGGCAGTGAAACTGAACTTGCCTGTAGTCTCCACCGTTGTGTCAAATAGCGCCGCCAATATACCGGTATCGATGGCACGGCCGCCAATTTCCATATCAATCTTGCCATTTAAATCGGCCTGCCCCTGCGCGGCCAGCACGCCGTCAGGCCCCTGTTTAGCCATCAGCTTATTGACTGTAATGACTTTATTCCTGAGTTCGGCATCAATGTCAACCGTATCAAACAGATACTCTTTAATTTTTCCCTTGTCGATAGAACCCTGCAGCACGATATTAGGGTTGCTCATACTGCCGCTTAAGACAATCTGCCCATTGAGACTGCCGCGAATGCCCCGGTCCGGCACATTGGCCATTGCCAGAATTCCGGACAGTTCCCCGCCTTCGACCGTTAATAAGCCATCTATGCCATGCGTCCTCAGGTCAACGGCCCCGTTAAACAGATAACGGCCCTGACCTTGGGAAAAGCGCAGTTCTTTGATGTCTGCCTGCTCATCTTCATAGCTTAGCTCAGCATAAATATTTTTCAGTTCCTGTCCATTAGCGAGCACGTGGTCGGCAGTCAGCCGGCCGCTGACCGCCGGGCTGGCGATGCTGCCTGTTACCTGGCCGGTTAGGCCAAAGATACCGGATACCGGGTACGGGTATTTCATTTTCAGTCTGGCCACATCGATGTTTTCCGCAGTCACCGCAAAATCCAGGTTATCGTCGGCAGACACCGTCCCTGCCAGTTTAATCCTGGTATTAAGGGAGTCTATCATCAGATTATTTACGGTTATAACCCCATTCGCCCGCTGATAGCTGCCTTCCGCACTGGCAATAAGATAACCGGCAAAACTGCCTTCCGACAATTTGAGTTTGCCATATACAGCCAGATTATCCAGGGGGCCGCTAATTGTCATTTCCTGATCCAGATTACCGGTTAAGGGTAAGTCGGGCTTAATGATCCGGACCAGGGTTTCGGCCCGGGCCGAATGGGTGGTAAGCGTAAGATTTACCTCCGGCTGCGCCCCGGCAAGTACTACCTGGCCTGCCAGTTCATGGGCTACATTGCCGTCATTCAGGGTCACCCGGTCAAATACCACCAGGTTGGGTGAAGCCGTCAGGCTGCCGCTGGCCTGGCCCAGCTGTTGTTGATTGACGGTCAGACCGGCAGCAGTAAACGCCAGTTTGAGCTGAGGCCGGGCCGTTGTCCCGGTTAGTTCCCCTGTAAAACCGGCATCGCCGGCGATACTGAAATTGGGGGCGGGTATAGGCAGTGCTGCCAGTTCGACACCGTGGCCGTCTACGGCTATGGCCAGCTTATCATCCGCGACTGTCCCCTCGGCGGTAACAAGGCCTGTGGGTAGAAGCAGATCATAGTGTTTAATGGCTGTCGTATTGCCGGCACGTTCGACAAGTGCGGTCATCCGGGTATAAGGCAGCCCCTCTAATTGGCCGCCTGTAAGCGCCAGCGCGGCTGAGCCGGTGACTGACTGCCAGTTGCCGCCCTGGCCGCTGGCTGTTAGTGTAAGATCCCCGCTGCCGCTTACAGCTACCGGCAAGTCTCTGATTGCTGCAGCATCGATATGATTGGCCGTAAGGTGGAGTTGATAGCGCTCGGTGCCTGTATCAAGCAGGCCCTGACCGCGCACCTGGCCACCAAGTACCTGGGTGGTAAACTCATCAATTGTTACGATTTTATCAGCATAACGGACCTTGGCCTTGCTGTCTTGCAGGCTGTAGCCGGAAACCTCCAATTTGCCCGGAGCGGCAAGCTCAGCCGTTACCACCGGGCTTGCCGGTGTACCGGTAACTGCAGCCTGAATGGCAACACTGCCTGAAACTGGCAATGCATCGCTGACGGCAGTCAAATCAACGCCTGTTGATTCCACCTTAAGGTCAAGCACCGGTTGATCACCGGCAATACCGATTTTGCCGCGCGCCGCAACCGGCTGGCTGTTGACAAAGGCGCTGGCACCAAGTATGTATACGTAGTTAGTAGTAAAACTTACCCGGCCTTGTGCCTTTTCGACCGTGTATTCCCCGCTTGTGACAGCGATCTGATCCATGACAAATTCACCGGCAAAACTTAACCCGGCCGTATTTCTGGCGAGGGTCAGTTCCAAACCGGTAAGCAAGCCGTCGGTAAAGTGAAGCGGTACGCCTGTCAACAGCAACTGTTCATAGGCGGCCGGGTTGACCTTGTCGGCCTGCATCGTCAGGGACAGGTCATTTTGGGCAGTATCAATAAACCCTTCGATCCCCAGAGATGACTCACCGAGGCTTGTCGTCAGCAATAAATCAATCGTCCGGCTGTCTTTCACGGTAAGCAGGCCATCGACAGCAGTCAGCTGCCACTGTCCTTTCAGGGCATTGACAGTAACCACGCCCTGTTCAAGCACAACTTTGCCATTAAATTTGGGGCTGTCCGGCTTCGTTTCCTGTTTTAAAAATTCGATATTCCAGGTGCCATCAGCCGCTTCGGCCAGGTTGACCACCGGCTGAGTAAGAGTAACTTTCCGTAAGGCATTGAGAGCGGTTTGACCGCGCACCAAACTAAGCAGGTTATATTCTACCGTTACCTGCTTAATTGCGGCCATGTCCCGGCCTTGTTTATCTACTATCGCAACATCATTAATAACAGCAGTTGTCAGACCAACTGCCTGTAAGTGTCCAATAGCAACCGGAGTGCCCAGGGCCTGGGTCAATTCAGTCGCCAGTGTACTTTCAATTTGGGCAAAAACAACCCGGCTGTGGGTGGACCACCAACCAAGGGCAGCCATGCCAAGCGCAAGCAGAAGCACTGCTGCGAGTGCGGCTTTGGTTCGCATATTGTGCCTCCTTGGCATGTTAGATATCTAGGTACTTCGTATTTTCGACAGCAGGCCGGGTTCTTCCTTTTTGTTTTTTCTGGGATTTTGTCCGCAATCCTAAGGGACGGCTTTGACAACAGGCAAAAAGGCAGAACCGGGAAACCCAGTTCTGCCTTTATTATTGCCTTACTGTACTGTGACGCCCATAGCCTTGTCAAGTTTTGCCCGGCTGGTGTTGTAGTCATACATAGCCTGGACATAGTCGGTTTTGGCTGAAGTCAGAGCCACCTGGGAATCAATAACGTCAAGGTTTGTACCTACACCGGCACTATAACGCACCTGGGATATTTTATAATCCTCTTCGGCTTTGGTAACAGCGACCTTACTGGTCTCAATGCGTTTCTCGGCTTCCTGCATGTTGAGATAGGCTTGACGGACTTCCAGCTGAGCACCGTCCCGGGCCTGGCGCAACTGCTCTGAAGCCTTATCGAGACCGGCTTCGGCCCCCTTCACTTGTGATCTGGTCACACCGGCGTCAAACAAATTGTAGCTGGCATTAATGCCAATGACCCAGTTATTATTATCGGTGCCGGGAAAATCCTTGTCATTCCATTTCTCCGACGCGGTAGCGGCAACAGTAAGCTTATTACCGCTTTCAGCCACTTTGATCTCTGATTTGGCAATGTCCAGATTAGCCGTTGCCTGTGCTAAGTCAGGCCGGTTGGCCAAGGCAGCGCTAATGCACTCGGCCAGGGTCTTATCATATTTGGCATAGTTCAGTTCTTCCTTAAGCACCAGCGGCGTGTCAAGGGGCAGGCCAACGACATTATTCAGGCTTGAAATCGCTAGTTCGTAGGCATTATTTGCTTTAATCAGGCTTTGTTCGGCACTGGCTTTTTCTACTTCTGAACGCAGCACGTCAGATTTAGCCACAGTACCGGCGTTATACTGAGCCTCTACATTCTTCAGATGGGCGTTAAGACGCTCCAGTGATTCCTCACTTAATTTAACCAGATTGCGAGTTTGCAAAATGCTGTAATAGCCGGTCGTCGCATCAAGCTTGACCTGCTGCTGTGCTTTTTCAACCCCCAGGTCGGATACTTTAAGGCCAAGCTTGGCTTTCTCAATTGTGCCTTCCAGTTTGCCGCCTGTATACAGGGGCAGGGTCATGTCAACACTGTTGGCATATCTGGTATTGTAGCTTTCCGGAATCGGGACAGTAAAAGGCTGCTTGCTGGTATCATAACCGACCCCGACTGAAGCGGCACTTTTGGTGCGGCTGGCGTTGTGGGAAAGGGTTACTGACGGAGCCTTACCGGCCTTGGCCATCTTTACATCCCAGCCGGCCTTATTTAGATCGGACTCCGATATTTTTATCGCGGGGTTGCTTTTAAGAGCCATGTCAATGGCCTCATCAAGTGTAAGTTCTACTGGGGCGGCAAAGCCTGGCAGAGCAGCAGCTGCCAATATGCTGCCGGTAATCAAGGCCGACATGCGTTTGGCTATGCTGCCGGATAATCTAAATTGTGCCATAAAATACTATGACCTCCTTGATGTTATCACTAATTCGCAAGATCTGACTGTCCAGTCAGTACCTTTTAATTATATGTCCAAGCCTGGGCGGTGTCAATGCCAAGTAATCAGAATGACCGGCGGACGCCAAAATAAGATGTTTGTTCCGACCGCTTGTTCAAGTCATCCGACTGACCGACAATAAAGGTGTCCGGTGCCACTTCATACTGGGTCCGCAGCTTGACCCGCACATCATTCGGATCATAGACATCAAGCGACATCCGCAGTTGACTGCCCATTTTGGCATCAACCCCAACCCCGGCTTTGCTGTCAATGACGCCAAACCGCTGATTAAACACGGTCCCGCGCTTGCCCAGCTGGAGGTTCAGCTTACTGTCTTCACCAATATCGCTCACGCCGATCACGGTAAAATCGCCAGGGGCGGTATTAATCGTAATATCGGCATTGCTTTTGTATTTGTGCGTATCCGTGTTATATAAGGCTTCCACATTTGTCTCTGTCTCTATCGCCGCCACCTGCCCCAGCATCTTATTGGCCTTGGCACTGGCAGCACGGGCGTTTTTCAGGGTTTCTTTAATGTTTTCGGCTGTTTCCGGATCTGTGACCACCCCTTCCAGCGCGGCGGCCATTTTCTCCACCCGGCTGCTGGTTTGTTTCAGGGCAGTAATCGTTTCCCGCAGTTCAACAGCAGTCTTGCCATCATTGTCGACAGCGGCCATCATTTTATCTACCCGGGCGGCAGTATCCTTAAGGCTGCCGGACATGGCCTTCAGATTAGCGACCGCGGCAGTCACATCTCCCTGATTCTGTTCAGCCAGAGTGGCCAGCGTAGCCGTCAGCCGGTTGAGGTTGTCCGTAATCTCCCGGGTATTTAAGGCTGTCTCTTTTAAAGCAGCTTTTACCTTATCGTCAGCCAGCACATCATTGAGCGCTTTAGTCAGTGTCCTAACCTCAGCCAGCACCTGATTGGCCGACACCATCAATTCATCCATTCCCTGAGGGCTCTCGCCATACACCCTGGCATGGGGAGCTAGAAAACCCTGAATCTCCCGGGGCGGCATAATATTAATAAATTTTTCCCCCAATAAACCGTCAGATCCAATTGTCAGTGCCGCCCCTACCGGTACCTTCACCCCGGGGTTAAGCATGATATCGGCCGCCACCCCGTCAGGCAATACCTGTACATCGGTGACTTTGCCAATTTCAACACCGGCATACCGGACAATATTGCCTGGCTTCAGACCGCTGACCTGAGCAAAAACAGCCTGGATCGGATACCCTTTCTCACCAAAAGTAATGCCGCTCAAATAGACAAACATGCCGGCTAACAGCAGCAGGCCGGCAAGAGTGACAGCGCCGACTTTGGCCTCGGTATTCATACCCTTGTCCTCCCTTTACGCTCCGGCAGGACGGTTGCCCCGCGGATAAATTTAGCCACAATCGGATTCTCAGACTGTTTGAAGCTGTCTGGTGTACCGGTCTCAATGATACTGCCATTATGGATCATAGCAATCCGGTCGGCAATCCGGAAAGCACTTGACATATCATGGGTTACAACCACCGAGGTGGCATCAATCATTCGTCTTGTGCTGACGATCATCCGGTCAATTGTATTGGACATGATGGGATCAAGACCGGCTGTAGGCTCATCATAGAGAACAATATGCGGGTTAATGGCAATAGCCCGCGCCAGGCTAACCCGTTTTTTCATGCCGCCGGACAACTCGCTCGGCATGGCATTTTCCTGCCCGCGCAAGCCTACCATACGCAGTTTGCGGCGTACAGTCCGCTGAATCTCCTCTTCCGGCATATCGGTATGCTGCCTGAGGCCAAAGGCCACATTCTCCCCAACCGACATGGAATCAAACAAAGCCGAGTATTGAAAGACCATCCCCATCTCGAGCCTGATCTTGCCCAGTTCATCCTCGGTCAAGCCGGTAATTTCCCGGTTACTGACCCAAATCTCGCCGGTGGTCGGTTTCAGCAGGCCAATGATGAGTCGCAGCAAGGTGCTTTTACCGGAACCGCTCGGCCCGATAATCACCATAATTTCCCCTTGTTCAATGGTAAGGTTAATGTCTTTAAGTATTTGCTTGTCGCGAAAGTCCATATTGACATTAACTAGTCTGATCATAATGTATACCTCATTTAAGTTTTACCGGTATAATAGTACCGATAAAAAATAGTTGCTGACAAAAATCAGGATGATTGATAAAACAACAGAACCGGTTGTAGCCTGCCCCACACCCTCAGCCCCCTGGGCGGTGGTCAGTCCTTTATGGCAGCCGATAATGGCAACAATGGCCCCAAAAAACATAGCCTTGATCATGCCGCCGATGATATCGTGAGGCACCGCGAAAACCTTAATCGAATTAAAGAAAGTGAAGGAACTGATGCCGGCATAGTATTTGCCGATCATATAGCTGCCAAAAGTCCCGATAACATCGGCAAAGATAACCAGCACCGGCAGCATAACCATGCAGGCAACCAGCCGGGGCACTACCAGATAAGCAACCGGGTTTACAGCCATGACCCGCAGGGCATCAATTTGCTCTGTAACTTTCATGGAGCCAATTTCGGCCGTAATGGCAGCTCCTACCCGTCCGGCAAAGACCACACCGGTCAAAACAGGAGATAATTCACGGGCCATGGCAACAGCCACCAGCCCGCCGACCGAGGACTGAGCCCCGTATTTTACAAATTCAAAAGCGGTTTGCACCGTCATAACCATGCCTGTAAACAGCATAGTCAGTAAAACAATCGCCAGTGAATCAGCCCCCAGGTGCGCCATTTGCCTAAGCAGCAGGGTCGTATTCAGCTGACGCAGATGAAAAACGGTCTGGCTGAACAGGATTAGCACCTGTCCTACATGCTCCAGAAAATTTATAACAGTTCGCCCGGTACGGGTGAATAGCTGATTAAGCATAGACCTGCTCCTTACCTTATTTGGCTCCAGTTGATCTTTATTGTATTCCCTATTTATTTTTAATTCCCTGCTGCATGCCGGTTTTTTTAGCTGCCTCTATTTTCCTTGTCTGGTTCAGACGCTTAAGCTGGCACAGTCTTGCAGACTGTGTGCCTAGCAGTCACTCCTGAAATACAAAGGCATGAGTTTACTTTTGGCATTGCCCCAAAAGTAACAAAAAGTCTAGGCCCGAAGCCTCCAAAAGCTGAAAAGCCGGACAGTATTCCTAAAATCCGTAAACTCGCTGCGCTCAAACAGACGGGTTTTTTAACTAAATACCGCCCGGCTTTTCTCCTGCGGAACGCTTTTTCCGGCAATGGCCGCTGGGTTTCCGGGGGTCGGGGACACGCTCCCCTTGCTCAAGCCGGCATTTGATCTTGGTTTCCCCGCAATCTTCAAGCCTTTTAGCCTCTCAAAACTATAAATTCTGGTAAACCTAAAAAGATAAAAGCCGCATTAATGCGGCTTTTATCCCCGGAAGCAGTTTATTTGGTGATATTTAACATGACCTGAGTATCACCATCAATGATATAGTCGGTTGTTACATATACTTTTTGTTTTAACTCATCGCCTTTGGCATTTTTCGCAGCTTTGCTGCCTGTTGGCACACTTTTAGTCTGCTTCATGCCGGCTGTTTCCGGTAATGCCGGGCTGGGAGCGGTTTCAAAGGTACCGGCGACCGGTTTTACATTTTTACCGGTATTGCCGGCAGCCGGATCCGGCATATTCATTTCGATGGCTTCAATCACGATATCGTTATTACGGTCACGGTTAACGAGTTCCCGGACGGCTTCATCCAAAGACTTGGGTTTTGCTTTGAGCATAAATAGTTTGCTTAGATCCTGGTCCGTACCGGGACGCTGGCCAACAAGCTGCGCAATAGAGACCATACCGCCGCCCCGTACGGTCAGCATCAGCGTTCCGGGCTGCTGTTCCTTGGGCACAGTATAAGTTACATATTTTGTCAACGGTTCACCGCGAAACGGTTTTATTTTAACAGCAATATCCACCTTGTCACCAGGCTTGGCTGTCGCAGCATTGGCTTTAGCCTCCAGAATAGACGCTGTCCGCCGCTCACTGTCAATGGCAACATTGACCTTAACATCCATAATAGTAACAGGGGTAAACTGGTTGCCACTGAGCAACGCCAGGGCCTCATGCACCTCGGCTATTGCCAGTTCACCAATATTGCCCTGCGTGTAAAACATATTTTCCCGCGCCAGTACCTCGCCGGGTATACCGGCAGCACTAATTTCGAAACCAATTCTGGCTGTGCCGGAGCCAACACGGTCAGTTGTTTTCTCGATCGCGTTAAATACACTGACAGCCGATAGGGTTGGCGCCAGCTCTTCATCCTGCACCACCTGGGCCCATAATTCGTTCGTGCGTCCCAGATTCTTGTCAGTAACCGTAATCCGCAGCGGTATTACATTGGGGAATTTACCGGTAGTGCCGGCGATACCGGCACCTCTGTCCTGGTTAATCGTCCCGATTGTTTCCGTTGATGTGCCGACTTTAAAGGAGTTTTCCAGACCGCTGATCGTAGTGTATACCTCGGCATCGGTCAGGAAATAGTTAACCTTGCCTTTTTTAAGGAAAGGATGGCCGAAAGCCAGCAGTTTATCGCCCTCAACATAGGTTACTGTGCCTAACGCCCCCAGACTGACATCCCCGCGCACCAGCTGCAAGCCGATGGTACTGCCTGGTTCAACGGTTTTATTGTAGACAATACCGTTATTGGCATCAGCCATACTGCCGCTCACTGCATAGGGAGTCAGATTATAGGGTTTAAGCTTGTCTGCCAGCATCTTCAGGGCCTGCTCGCCAAAACCGGAGGCCATTAAAGGTGTACTGACCGCACTGTCGTCCTGTGCGGCCGCCGGCGCCTGCAGTTCAGCCTGGCCGCCGTTTAACTCCCATAATTTGAGCATGTCGGCAATTGGGGTTACCATCCCGATCTTATGATCTGTCAAGCCCCAGCCATACGCTACGGCCCCAACCAGCTTGCCGTCAATATATACCGGACTGCCGCTCATGCCCTGGGCAATCCCGCCTGTCCGTTCGATGACATCGCCATAGGTGCGGACCAGGATCAGATCACCTGCCGGTCCTTTTTGTTTCATTACCCCCAGAACTTCTACACCAAACTCTTCAATCTGACTGCCTGAGACAACGGTTTTGGCTATTCCATGCATGCCCTTGGCAATCTGTTCCACAGGCATAAATTCAGGCGCAGCTTGCGCATAACCAATCGGCAGCATGATCAGCAACGCCGCCAGCACTGTCAGGCAACGCCTTAGAATATTAAACATAGGTTCATCCTTCCATAAAGAAGATTAGGGCGCATGTCAGCCTTTACAGATGCTTTCCCTATCACCGTTAATTACCGCTTAAGCGGTTCAATCCTGACTAAAATATCGCCACTTTTGATTTTGTCACCTGGCTTAACCAGCACTTCACGGACAGTGCCGTCCGTATTGGCACGAACCGCGACCGCCGGACCGGTAAGAGTATTAACATAAACCAGTATATCGCCCTCCCGTGCCAGGGCACCGGGGGCAACTAAACCATTTGCCAATACAGTACCTGCCAATACACCACGCTGGTCAACCGTCTGGCCTGCCGCCAGTACCCAGGCTACTGCACTGACAATAACCAGCAACACGGTAATGAGTACGATACT
>JAEWGR010000111.1 GCA_023388195.1 Bacillota bacterium | reverse complement strand
TATCCGTATGACAGGCAGTGTGAGGCCTGCCCGGAGAAAACAGCCTGTCAGCCTGTGGCGATGATGTTTGCGCGCCCCTAAGATACTTGTGGCAGAATGACCGAAGGAGCGAACCGGAAATGAAAGGGAATTTTATTTTACTGGGGACCGGGGCCGGTCCGGGCCTGCCGTCCTTCTTTTGCGACTGCGCCGGCTGTCAGGAAGCCAGAAGGTACCCGGAACTGGCGCGAACCCGCAGCGGCGCGTTGCTGGACACCGGCCATAGCAAGATCCTTATTGACACATCGCCGGATATAAGGCGGCAGCTTATCAGGGAAGAGATTAACCGGATTGATTATGTTTTTCTGACCCACTGGCATTATGATCATTTTGGCGGTCTGGGCGAGCTGGAGTATTATATAAAGCTGGCGAGGCGTGAACCGGTTCCCTTGTTTTTGCCGCCTAGTGCCTGCAGGCAGTTTGCGGCCGCCTTCCCTAATCTGGCCGATGTATTTACCGTCAGGTCCTGGGCTTTTGGCCAGTCATACTTTTTCGATGAAGTTTGTTTAACGCCGCTGCCTGCTGCGCACGGTATCGAAACGGCCGGATTTTTGCTGGCAGCAGGGGATACCAGACTGGCCTATTTTCCGGACACCGCCGGCCTGCCGGCCCTAAGCGCGCAACAGGTAGCCGGTGTGGACTGGCTGATCTGTGATGCAACTTTCCACGGCGACAACTGGTACCCTGATGTGCATATGTCCCTGGAACAAGCCATTGCTCTTGGCCGGCAGGTCAATGCCAGGCAGACGGTACCTACCCATTTGTCCGTTCACTACAGCCAGCCGGTGACCACCGGGGAGCTGCAAGCAGCGGCTGCAGCCTGCGGCGGGGATGTGGTGGTGGCTTATGACGGTATGCGTATTACGCTGTAGTCCAAGCAGAGGCCTGTGACTACAAGGAGCGGGAGAAAACAATGAAAAAGTCGCTGGGAGCAAAAGTGGTGGCCATGCCCTCGCCGGTTTGGATTGTAGGAACGTACGGCGCTCAGGGTGAGCCTAATATTATGACTGTTGCCTGGGGCGGGATATGCTGTTCAGACCCGCCGTGTTTGGCCATAGCTGTGCAGCAGTCGCGGCTGACGCACGGCAATATTACCAGACGCCGGGCCTTTACGGTTAATATACCGTCAAGGCACCAACTGGCAGAGGCCGATTATGCTGGTATTGCCTCAGGCAAATACGCCGATAAATTTGCTGTTGCCGGTCTTACTCCGGTCAGGAGTGAACTGGTGGATGCACCTTATGTCGGGGAGTTTTTACTGGTTTTGGAGTGTAAGCTGCTGCACACGATTGCGCTTGGCCGCCATACCCAGTTTATCGGGCAGATTATGGATGCCAAAGCCGATGAGACTGTGCTCGGTGACAATGACAATCCGGCGATAGCCAGCGTTAACCCGCTGATTAGCAGTGCCGCCGACCGGAAGTATTATGCACTGGGTGAGTGTCTGGGGCAAACCTATCACCTGGGCCTGCAGCTTGTGGATAAAGATGTGAAGTGAAGAGTAGGAGACTGGATAACAACAGTTACATAGCGATTGACACTCCGAGCTGTATGACCTAAAGCTATCCATGGTCTGACAGCCTGAACCTGGCGGTTCACGGGGCAGTGGAAGAAATTCCACTACCTCCCTTTTGGGAAAGGAGGCGTTTCATGAGTTTGCGATAAACTTCTGTGCGCTTTCGGCACAGAGTTTTTTGTTTGTAATACGTAATTATCAGGCCTGTTAGGTGATTGGCGGTTTGTAACAGCCGCAGTGGCGCAATATTCATTTTACCGGGAGGGAGAGAGCGTATGCTTGATGGTTATGCCAGAGAGGTCGACTATTTGCGGGTTTCGGTTACAGACAGGTGTAACCTACGCTGTAAGTACTGCATGCCGGCAGAGGGCATAGAAAGTCTTGGATCTACGAAGATACTGGCTCTGGAGGAGATCGTCCGGCTGGTCAGGGTGGCGGCCCGGGTGGGAATCCGCAAGATAAGGCTGACCGGCGGTGAGCCGCTGGTGCGGAGAAATATTACAGACCTTGTTGCCCAAATCGCAGCAATACCGCAAATCAGCGAAATCGCGATGACAACAAACGGGGTATTGTTTGCGGCCATGGCTGAGGAACTCAAGGCTGCCGGGGTAACCAGGGTCAATTTCAGTCTGGACAGCCTTGACCCGGAACGCTTCCACTATATTACCAGCCGGGGGCAGCTTAGTGATGTGATTCAGGCCATTACCAAGGCGCTGGCGCTGGGGCTGGCACCGGTAAAAATAAATACCGTGGTCATGAAAGGGATCAACGACCACGAAATCCTTGATTTTGTCAGGCTGGCGAAGGAAATGCCGCTCCATGTGCGGTTTATCGAGTTTATGCCGGTCGGGGATCTGCCCTTTTATCAGACAGACCGGCTGGTAAGTGTCGGTGAGGTCAAAGCCATTATTGAGCAGCAGTATGATTTGCCCCGGGGGCTGGCTGTACAGGGGAATGGTCCTGCCCGCTGCTACCAGATAAACGGCGGCCTGGGCAGTATTGGCTTTATCAGTGCGATGAGCGACCATTTTTGTGCGGAGTGCAACCGCCTGCGCCTGACTGCCGATGGCAAACTGCGGGGCTGCCTGTTCGGCAAACAGGAAATCAATTTAAAAATGGCGCTGGACAACGGGGCCAGTGATGAAAAAATTGCTCACCTGTTCAGCAAAGCAATCCGGGAAAAGCCGCGTCGCCATCATATGTCTGAAGGCTGGGGCGACGATAATAAACGCAAGATGTATCAAATAGGGGGATGATGATGGATTTTACTCATTTTAATCCAGCCGGTTATGCCCGGATGGTGGATGTCAGCGAAAAAACAGATACGGTCCGCATCGCCATCGCCCAGGCGGTTGTCCGGATGCAGCCTGCTACCTTGCAGGCTATCCAGAGCGGCGGCATCAAAAAAGGGGATGTTCTGGGGGTTGCCCAGATTGCCGGTGTCATGGGGGCCAAACAGACGGCCGGTATTATCCCCATGTGCCATCCGCTGCTGCTTACTGCGGTCGATATCACCTTTGCCATTGATGAGGCGGCGGCCAGTATCACCATTTGCTGCCAGGTTAAAACAACCGGGAAGACCGGGGCCGAGATGGAGGCTATCAGCGGTGCCGCCGTTGCGGCCATGACAATTTACGATATGAGCAAGGCAATTGATCGCTGGATGGAAGTCACCGATATAAAGCTTCTGGAAAAGAGCGGCGGCAAAAGCGGTCATGTCCGGCGGGAACTGTAAGGTGAGCCGGCCGGAAGAGGAGGGTACAATGTACAAAACAGCAATCCTGATTATGAGTGATAAAGGGGCCCGCGGTGAACGGCAGGATGAAAGCGGCCGGCAGATACGAGCGTCGCTGGGGCTAAACTACCATGTGGATTACTATAAAATAATTCCTGATGAAAAAGAGCAGATCATAACCGAGCTTTGTTATATCTGCGACCAATTGGCGCCGGCCTTGCTGCTGACCTCAGGCGGAACCGGTTTTTCCGGCCGGGATGTAACGCCTGAGGCCACCCGGGCAGTTCTTGAAAGAATGGTGCCAGGCATACCGGAGGCCATCCGTTATTACGGGCTGCAGCAGACACCGAAAGCCATGCTGTCGCGAGCGGTAGCCGGCATTAGGGGCAAAACCCTGATTATCAATTTGCCGGGTAGTGTCAAAGGGGTCCGGGAATCACTGGATGCGATTTTACCGGCCCTCAGTCATGGGCTGGATATTCTGCAGGGAACTGCAGCAGAGTGCGGGCAAGGGTGAGGCTGCCGGTCAGTACCCTTGAACATAGGCACAAATATAATCTATCGGATGGAGGTTGTTAGAATGGCGAAAGTATTGGCGGTCAACAGCAGTAAGGAAAAAGGGCAGCCCAAGCAAGCGGTGGCGAAAGGCTATTTTGCCCTGCAATGCGGGCTGCAGGGCGATGCCCATGCCGGTGACTGGCACCGGCAGGTCAGCCTGCTTGGCAACGAGAGTATTGATAAAATCAGAAAACTGGGTTTTGATAATCTGGCAACAGGCAGCTTTGCCGAGAACCTTACCACCGAAGGCATCCTTTTGTACGCACTTCCTGTCGGCAGCAGGCTCAGGGCCGGAGAAACCGTGCTGGAGGTGACACAAATTGGTAAGGAGTGCCATATGGGTTGTGCCATCCGGGAAAAAACGGGAGACTGTGTCATGCCCCGGGAGGGGATTTTTGCCAAGGTAATTACCCCGGGCTGGATACAAGCCGGGGATGAAATAGTGAGGCTTGACTAAATAAGGGTGTTGATAAACAACGGAGAGGGCTGGATATATGCAGATAGTCAGAGTGGAAGAAGCCATCGGCAACGTGCTCTGTCATGATATTACCCAAATTGTGCCTGGTGAATGCAAGGGACAGGCGTTTAAAAAAGGCCATATTATTACCAAGCAGGATATACCCAAGCTGTTGCAGCTGGGCAAGGAGCATTTATATGTATGGGAGGTTAAGGACGGTTTTTTGCATGAAAATGACGCCGGCCTGCGTATTGCCCGGGCAATAAAAGGGCCCGGGCTCGCCCTGACTGAACCCCGGGAGGGCAAAGTCAGTCTTGTAGCCGAGTATGATGGCCTGTTTACTGTAAATGAAGAGTTTTTAACAAGCATCAATATGATTGAGGAGATTGTTGCTGCAACCCGGAACAACCATCGACCGGTAAAAAAAGGGGATATTGTGGCCGGTGTCCGGGTTATCCCTCTGCTGGTTGAGGAAGCGAAAATCAAAACAGTGGAAGCGATTGGACACGCCGCCGCGGTCACTGCCGTTTTTCCGTATTGCGCCTGCAAGGTCGGTATTATTACGACAGGCAGCGAGGTTTTTCACGGGCGTATTTCGGATAAGTTCGGACCGGTCGTAAAAGCCAAGGTGGAAGGCTATGGCTGTGAAGTAGTGGGGCATAGCCTCGTGCCTGATGACCGGGACCAAATCGCGCAGGCTGTAACGGCCTTGGTCGCCAATGGTGCTGAGTTGATCCTGACAACCGGTGGTATGTCGGTTGACCCGGATGATGTTACCCCCAGCGGGATCAGGCAGGCCGGAGCGGCAATTGTAACCTATGGTGCGCCGGTATTGCCGGGATCAATGGTAATGGTGGCCTATCTGGGGCAGGTTCCTGTTCTGGGGCTGCCGGGCTGTGTCATGTATCATAAAACGACTGTTTTTGATTTGTTGCTGCCTTTGGTTCTGACCGGCCGGCAGATTACCAGACCCATGATCGTAAAGCTGGGGCTGGGGGGCTTATGCCTGGAATGTGAGGTTTGCCAGTATCCGGCCTGTTCCTTTGGGACTGGTGCATAGATGGTAAGGGGGGATAAGGAATGAAAACAAGTATTTCCCTGGAGGAAGCGCAGGCTACATTATTAACCTTGGTCCGGCCTGTTGGTCAGGGGCAGGTACCTTTGCTGACCGCGACCGGCCGGGTATTGTGCCGGGATATCCAGTCCGGCGTGAATCTGCCGGCCTTTAGTAAATCACCTTTGGACGGGTATGCACTGCAGGCTAAAGACTGTGAGCAGGCTAAGCCGTCCCAGCCCGTAACACTCACCGTAATCGAAGAGGTCCGGGCCGGTTATGTGCCCCGGCATAAGGTGATTGCCGGTACGGCTATTAAGGTCATGACCGGGGCGCCTGTCCCGGAGGGGGCGGACGAGATTGTTAAATATGAGGAGGTAACCAGAGCGGGAAATTATATTAAGGTATTTAGTCCGGTTACACCGGGTAAAAATGTGATCAGAGCGGGGGAAGATGTAATACAGGGCGAGATGATTGCTCCCGGCGGTATGGTGGTGACGCCGCCGCTGGTCGGGTTACTGGCGGCTGTTGGCGTGGCGGCAGTGCCGGTTTATGAAAAAGTCAGGATCGCTATTCTCAGTACCGGCGATGAGTTAGTGGACCCGTCCCGGGACTTGCTGCCGGGGAAAATATATAACAGCAATCTCCACAGTTTAGGTGCTTACTGTCTGCAACTGGGAACAGCGCCTGTAGATATGGGCATTGTACCTGATGAAGCCGCGGTTATTGCTGACCGGATTTCTCAGGCACTCCGGCTGTCTGATCTCGTTATTACCACCGGCGGCGTTTCTGTGGGGGATTATGATGTTGTTCCGGCTGCCCTGACGCAGCTGGGGGCTGAACTCATTTTCTGGAAGCTGGATATGAAACCGGGGTCACCGGTTATTGCCGCCAGCTATAATGATAAATTAATTATTGGTCTTTCCGGCAATCCGGCTGCCGCCTTAATTACTTTCGACCTGCTGGTGGTGCCGCTGATCAAGAAAATGATGGGCTTGGAAAAACAGTTTCCCTCTAAAATTTCCGCCATTCTGACCGAAAATTTTAATAAATCCAGCCAGCAGCGGCGCTTTTTACGGGCCCGGATTCAGCGGGACAAGGACCTGAATTATGTGAAGCTTACCGGTGAACAAAGTAACGGGGTGTTAAAGTCATTGATTGATTGTAACGCGCTGATCGATGTGCCGGCCGGCAGTGGCCCGCTGGTTGCCGGTCAGGAGGTTTCCGCAGTGGTTTTAGGCAATGACCCCGGAATTTTCCAGCAGGACACCCATTTTACCGCTTGAATGGATACCCTGATCGGGCCTGCGGTAGTTCTGCTGTTTGCGGACAGCAGAAAGCCTAACGAAAATCTTTTGTGGATTTTCGTTAGGCTTTCTGGAATGAAACTTACCTGAGCAGGCAAGTTTCCGGCAGGGACTGATTTTGCAATACGGTAGTTATGATAACTGCAGACATATAAGGAGAAGAAATATGAAGAGCATTAGAATCAAACTGGTAGTAACTGTTGCCACCTTATTTATCATTGCCCTGAGTTTGCTGGCCGGGTTAAACTACTGGCAGGCCAAAAAAATATTAATCCAGGATGTTGAAACAGAGCTTGCCAGAACGGCGCAAAATCGTTCCCAGGAAACGGCAGGCTGGCTTGACCGTGTCAGGTCGGAAATAGCAGGGCTGGCCCGCTCGCCGGTTATTACCGGCGGCAAGAAGGAGGATGCTGTTTCTTATCTGGCAGCAGAGCTCAATAATGCTAAAATCTATGAAAGCCTGATATGGATTGATTCGTCGGGAAATTATTTTGATTTTAAAGGCGAAACCGGCAGCTTGGCTGACCGCGAGTATTTTCAGCGATCTATCAAGGGCGAAACGATTATCTCCAATCCGGTAATGTCCAAAAAAACCAATAAGCCGATTGTTATTATTTCGCTGCCGATTCGCAATGAAAATCGTATAATCGGCGTTTTGGCTGCCGCCATCAATATTGAAGCCGTGGAGAAACTGATTTTGGGTGTAAAGGTTGGTGAAACCGGTTATGCCTATGTGATTCAGGGCGACGGTTTAATTATTTTCCATCCGAACCAGGAGATTGTTCGTAAATTCAGCAGTCTCACTGATCCGAATGCGACGCCGGCCTTACAGCAGGCTACGGAAAAAATGACCAGAAGCGAGCAAGGGCTTGTCAGTTACGAATATCTGGGTGTCAACAAATATTTGGCCTATGCGCCAATTCAGGGCACCGGCTGGTCTTTGGGCGTAAATGTACCGGTGAACGAAATTACGGCAAAGTTAAATTCTTTTACCTGGATATCCCTCGCCATCAGTATTGCCGTACTGCTTTTAGCCATTCTGGTTGTGCTGTTTACAGCCAC
>JAEWGR010000029.1 GCA_023388195.1 Bacillota bacterium | reverse complement strand
AAGGCTATATAACTGCCCGGGAAGCCGAACAGGCTAAAACTGAGCCAATTACCCTGGCCGGCAAAAAAAAGCGGGTCGTACAAGCCTCCTATTTTCTTGACTACATAGCGAATGAACTGGTTGGCCGCTATGGCGCCAATCGAGTATATAAAGGCGGCCTTAAAGTATACACCACGTTAGACATCAAACAACAGCAGGCGGCCGAAGCAGCCTTGGGCGAACTCCAGGGAGCTGTACTTGCCCTTGATCCCAGAACCGGTTATGTCAAAGCAATGGTAGGGGGGCGCAACTATGAAGAAAGCCAGATTAACCGCGTATTTGTCGAGGTTCGCCAACCCGGATCGGCCTTTAAGCCTTTTCTATATGCAACCGCCCTTAATCAGGGTCTTGCCGCTAATGCCATTATTGTCGATGAACCCATAAACATTAACGGCTATTCACCGGTTAACTATGATAAAAAAAATCGCGGGCCTGTTACTATGAAAAAAGCGCTACGCTGGTCAGTCAACGTGGCTGCAGTTAAACTTGGCCAACAAGTGGGAATCGATCAGGTCTTAACGCTTGCCAAATCTCTGGGAATAACGACATTGACAGAGGAAGATAACAATCTGGCTTCCGCCTTGGGCGGCTTGACCCAGGGCATTAATTTGTGGGAATTGACGACAGCCTATAGTGCTTTTGCCAATGGTGGCGTATTATCAAGACCGGTGGCGATCCTCAAAGTGCTTGATGAAAATAACCAGGTGCTGGAAGAAGGCAGGATCATTCAGCAATCAGTGCTTACGCCGGAAACAGCCTATATTTTAACAGATATGCTGCAGGGCGTACTCCAGGACGGCACAGCAACCCCGGCTAATCTTGGACGCCCTGCCGCCGGCAAAACAGGCACTACCGACAATTACGAAACAGCCTGGTTTGTCGGCTATACACCAGATATATTAGTGGGCATTTATGTAGGTAATGATAACCGTAAGCCTGTAGGCATTTCCGGTACAGAGGTTTCGGCTTTATGGGGCCAGATGGTTGCCAAAATCGTAGCCAATACACCACCTACTGATTTTCCCATTCCCGCCAATGTTATTGCCGGTATTCCGATTTGTGCCAATACAGGCAAGCTGGCAGAAAAAGGCTGCAAGGAAATCGAATACAGTGCTTTTATTCAGGGAACCCAGCCATTGCCTGAGGCCCGTTCTAAATCCTGGCAGGCACCGGGGACGCAGGACCAGCAACCTAATCAACAGGAACGCAAGCAGCCATTTTGGAAATGGCCATGGTCGCGATTGCCGTCATTTTAAAGTTGTGGTACAATGTGCTAGGATAGTAAAACAAAGTTTAAGGAGTTAATATTTCTCAGTGAGTACTAAAGCAACTGTCTTAAACATTGCGATTGATATTGTAACCATGCCGGAGGCGGTAGCCAGGCTTGAACAGTTCATTGCCGGCGAAAAACCCCATTTGATCGCCACCGCTAATGCGGAAATGGTTATATTAGCGCAAGAAGACCAGGAATTAGCGTCAATTCTCAATCAATGTGATTTGGTAGTACCGGACGGTGCCGGTGTTGTATGGGCAGCACGGCATCAAGGATATACTATGCCAGAACGAGTGGCAGGTTATGACCTCTCACAAAACCTGCTGGCCCAGGCGGCCAGGCAAGGGTACCGGATCTTTATGTTTGGCAGTCGTCCGGAAATTATTGAAAAAGCTAAAAAGGTAGCTGCCGAACGTTATCCCGGCCTGTGTATCGCCGGTACCAGAGATGGCTTTTTTACACCCCAGGATGAACCAGAAATTATTGAAGCCATAAAAATGGCGAAACCTGATATTTTATTGGCGGCTTTAGGGGTTCCCAAACAGGAAAAATGGCTGGCAAAAAACTTATCCAGCCTGAATGTCCCTGTGTGTATGGGAGTAGGGGGAACTTTTGATGTAATGGCCGGTACTGTTAAACGCGCCCCGGCCTGGATGCAACGTACCGGCCTGGAATGGTTGTTCCGCTTACTCCAGCAGCCACAGCGTATCGTCAGAATGGCAGCTTTACCCCGCTTTGCTTTTAGAGTTATATTCGACAAAAAATGTTAGACAAAGTAAACCAAGTATATTATACTGATATACTGAGCTTGCTTTTTGGTTTACTACTTAATAGGAGGTTTTCTCAGGGAGGTGGATAGATGGTAAAAACTCCTGTTGTTAAAGAAGGGTATATTTACATTGCATTACTCGGCCTAATCACTATTATTGCTGCCTTGTCCCTTGGCTATTATTGGGCAATTATTCCGGGAATATTGACGGCCTTTGTTACCTTCTTTTTCCGCAATCCCAAACGTAATGTTCCACTAGACAACAATTTGATCGTATCGCCAGCAGATGGCAAAGTAATGAGCGTCTGCGAAGTGTACGACGATCTGTTTCTTAATGAAAAAAGTATTAAGGTGACAATCTTTTTATCTGTATTTGATGTGCATGTCAATCGCAGCCCGATTAATGGTGAGATTAAATTCCAGCAATATACTTGCGGTAGATTTAAGCCTGCATACAAAGAGGCTGCCGCCTGTGAAAATGAACGCCACGCGATTGGTTTAGAAAACAGCCAGATGCGTGTTTTAGTTACGCAAATCGCCGGTATCCTTGCCCGGCGCATTGTATCCTGGGTCACTCTGGGCAGTGTCCTGCAGCAGGGTGAACGTTACGGACTGATTAAATTCGGGTCGTGTACCGAGCTTATTGTACCGACCACAGTTGATATACTTGTAAAAAAGGGGGACAGAGTTAAAGGCGGAATTACTGTCATAGGGAGGTTAAAGGAACAGTGAGAAATGCTATTCCTAATATATTAACAGCCGTCAACATTGTATTAGGCATGTTGGCCATTATCTTTACCTTTCAAGGGGAGTTTACCGCAGCAGCGTTATTTATTGTAGCAGCGCTGGTTGCAGACGGTCTTGACGGCCGGGTTGCCCGGTACTTTGGTGTAAGCAGTGATTTTGGTAAAGAGCTTGATTCCTTGTGCGACCTTGTATCCTTTGGCGTTGCTCCTGCCATTTTGGCATATGCCTTTATGCTCAAAGATTTTGGTACAGCCGGTTACCTGATTGCAGCTGCTTTTGCAACCTGCGGGGCACTGCGCCTGGCCAGATTCAATGTAAATACAGGCAGCGTCAAAGGTTATTTTATGGGTCTGCCCATTCCTACTGCCGGCTGTGTTGTAGCAACTTTTGTCATGGTAGGCCTGAAGCCTGCCGGTTGGATATTTCCTTTAATGGTTGCTATTTTTGCGTATCTGATGGTAAGTACAATCAAATATCCGGATTTTAAAGGTAAAGGCGGCGAGCCTGTACGGGTAATTCCGGCAGTAATAGCGGCCGCTGTAGGCGTGTATATTTTAACCTTAACCCTTAATGCTGTATTATTTGTGCCGTTTTTTGTTTACTCCTTATTCGGCATTTTAAATACTTTATTTGGTCTGTTTGAACGCAATTGAGTCCTTTACTTATTTTGCCTGTGTGCTACGAAGCAGGAAAAATAAACATGTAACCGGAAGGTACGCATATTATTTATAAGAAAAGACTTGGCTTGTGCCAAGTTCCCGCAGGATGACGGCAGAAGCCTTAGTCGTTCTTATGTCCACAGAATTTGTTATAAATTCTGGTAGATTTAGAAAAACCGCTCAATAGATCCTATTGGGAAGATATTGTCACCTAATGGGATTGTACAAGGGAGAATCGTCCATGAATTACATTTTTGATTACATAATGATTCCCATGCAGCTTATTATTGTATTTTTTACGTTGTACTATTTTATCATCGCCTTTTTTGGCATCTGTAAAAGGCATGAAGATAAAATAACCACACCCAAAAATACATTTGCTATTATAGTTGCAGCGCATAACGAGGAACAAGTAATCGGTCAACTGGTGGAAAACCTGCATGTGTTAAATTATCCGCAAGAGCTTTACGACATTTACGTTGTAGCCGACAATTGCAAAGACAGCACCGCCCAGATTGCCAAAAACGCAGGGGCTTTGGTGTATGAGCGTTTTAATCTCGAACAGCGGGGCAAAGGCTATGCGATGGAATGGATGTTTGAAAAGCTGTTTGCGCTAAAAAAACAATATGACGCCGTAGTGGTTTTTGATGCAGATAATCTCGTTGATCCTAATTTTCTGAGTGAAATGAATAACAGGCTGTGCAAAGGGGAAAAAGTCATCCAGGGTTACCTGAATGCCAAAAATCCCAATGATACCTGGATAGCCGCGACTTTTGCCATTTCGTTCTGGGTTGTCAATCATATCTGGCATCTGGCGAAATATAATCTTGGTTTATCAAGTGTCCTGGGCGGTACGGGGATGTGTATCTCAACCGACATTCTAAAAAAGTTTGGCTGGGGAGCTACCTGTCTTACAGAAGACATGGAGTTTACCATGAAAACACTGCTAATTGGCATTCGTACAACCTGGGCTCATGACGCCATCGTGTATGATGAAAAGCCCCTTACTTTCATGCAGTCCTGGAAACAGCGAAAACGCTGGGCCCAGGGACATTTTGATGTTGCCGGACGATATATTCCTAAACTGCTGGCTGAGGGAATACGGCGACGGGACATACGGATTTTAGACGGTGTCCTGCATCTGGTCCAGCCACATTTTTTAATCTTGTCAACAACATTCGTCATTCTAAGCTATGTATACCATATTGTTCCTTTCTATACGAATATACTGTATATGGTGTTACCCATTGAGGTATGGCGGATTATCTTTATTGGCCAATATGTTTTCCCAATTTTGATACTGGCAAAAATCCGTGCAAACTGGAAGACCTGGATCTATTTACTGTTTTATCCGCTGTTTGTCTATAGCTGGATACCAATTACTTTCCTGGGATTTTTGCACCGGAACGACCGAAACTGGAGCCACACGGAACATACCCGCAGTATGAGCTATCGCGATATGCTGCTAAATAATTCTGACGAGTTTACCAAGGAAAACCTCTTAAGTAAGCAGGCCATCAAATAAAGGTGAGTTCACACTCATCTTTTTTTGTATATAGCAAGATTGCCTGTCACTTACTGCTGCAAGTATATTTATGGCACCGCTGATTAAACCTATTATTTGAGGAGGTATTTTATTATGTATGATTTAACCATTATTGCGGAATTTGAGGCTGCCCACCAGTTACCTGATTACCCCGGTAAATGCTGCCGGTTGCACGGCCATAACTGGAAAGTGGAGGTTACCGTCTACGGCCACGAACTTAACCAGCTCGGTATGATCATGGATTTCAAAGAGCTTAAAGGTGAGGTTGGCAAGGTAATTGATAATCTTGACCACTATTTTCTCAACGACCTGCCGGAATTTAAATCAATCCCCCCGACGGCAGAATATATTGCAAAATATATTTATGATACGCTGGCAGCCACACCTGCTTTTCAACAGGGTATCAAGGTTCGCAGTGTCCAGGTATGGGAATCACCGCGTTCAGCTGTCAAATACTGTCCACAGGGGTAAACGATGGCCAATATTGTCGAAATATTTTCTTCCATCCAGGGTGAAGGTTTATATGTCGGAACACGCCAGCTATTTGTTCGCTTTAGCGGTTGCAATTTAGCCTGTGACTATTGTGACACCCCGACATCCCGCAATCGATGCGATTATGCACTGGTTGAGACTGTTCCAGGCAAGAGGGTTTTTGACAAAATAATGAACCCCATGTCTATCGATGATCTTGCCCGGCGAATTAATACACTCTTAACCGTCAGGCACCATTCAATCAGTTTAACAGGCGGCGAGCCATTAGGGCATGCAGAGAGCATTATCCGGCTGGCTCCCAGGCTTAACGGCCTGATATATCTTGAAACCAACGGCACTTTGGTGGCAGAACTGGCTCAGGCCCTGCCATATATACATATTATCAGTATGGACCTAAAACTCCCTAGCGTTACCGGCCAGCCTTACTGGCAGCAGCATTATGAATTTTTACGTCTGTCAACAGCTAAAGAGGTTTTTGTCAAGCTGGTTATCACTGGCCAAACCGGCGAGCCTGAGTTTAAACAGGCTATTGACCTGGTCGCTTCAGTCCGCACCACGATTCCGCTCATTCTGCAACCGGTTACTCCCTGTAACGGCTCTACAGCCGTCACTCCGGACAGCATGCTGGCTTATCAGGCTGAAGCACTTAAACAACTCGAGAATGTTAGGGTTATTCCACAGACTCATAAGTTTATGGGCCAATTATAATTGATTGGAGGGACTGGGCCTTGCATATACTGTTAACCAATGATGACGGCATCCATGCTCCCGGGATAAAGGCGCTATGGCTGGAATTATCCCAGATTGCCAGGATTACAGTGGTTGCCCCCGACAGTGAAAAAAGCGCATCAAGCCAGGCAATTACTGTGCATCATCCAATATGGGTTGATAAGCATTGTATTGATACCCCGGCAATATGTGCCTGGCGGGTTGGCGGCACACCGACCGACTGTGTCAAGGTTGCCTTAGAGGCTCTGCTTACAGATGACAGGCCTGACATCATTGTGTCGGGGATTAATCAGGGTTCCAACTTAGGTACCGATGTACTCTATTCAGGCACAGTTAGTGCCGCCATTGAAGGGGCACTGCATGGATTGCCGGCAGTAGCGATGTCACTTGACAGCTGGCAGCAGTTCGATTTTATGCCGGCGGCGAAAGTGGCCAGGAAAATCGTAGAGAAAATGGTCACTAAATGCTTACCACCCAATACATTGCTTAATGTCAATGTACCGGCACTGCAGGCAGAACAGCTGCAAGGCATCGCCATCACCAAACTTGGTGTCCGCAGCTATGAAAATACCTTTGAACGCCGTCAGGATCCCCGCGGACGCACCTATTACTGGATGAGCGGCAAAGTATCGGAAAGTGAGAATGACCCGGATACGGATATTGTTGCTGTTAAAAAGGGCCAAGTGTCCATTACGCCAATCCATTTCGATCTGACTAATTATGGCATCATTAAGTCACTGGAGACCTGGGAGTTATAAACTTATTATTAGTCCGGCATATTTGGCTGTAATTTGCATAAATTTACAGTAAAAGACTGTTCAGGAGGGAGTACTATGGCCAAAGTTTCCAGACGGACAAGAAATTACCCCCAAACTCCGCGTATTACCAATATACCTCTGGCTATTTTTAAAGGAGTTGCCGTTAGCATCGCTGTGTCGCTTGTTTGTGCCATACTCCTTTCTTTAATTAGCCTGATATCGGAAAATAGATTTATTGATACCTATATCGAATATATTATGGTTGCGGTGACAACCACCAGCATATTTGTCGGCAGCATCTATGCCGCCAGACAGGTAGCGGCCAAAGGCCTCATTATCGGTAGTGCTGTCGGCATAATCTATGTACTGTTCTCGGTGGGTATAGGGCTGGAATTAGGCCAGGAGCAAATATCCTGGCTAATGCTAAGCAATAAATTTGCCGCCGGCAGCCTGGCGGGAGCGCTGGGTGGATTTATTGGCGTTAATTTGTAATTTTTAGTAACTGATTGCAGGGATTCGGCTAATAATCTTGAATTTCTATACTGGTAAGGAATACATAAGTAACTCGCCTTGGACAATACCGTTGCTCTTGCTTTGTATCCTCTTTACCTGCAAAAAAATCTGACAACAATTATGAATCTGGCTCACTATCTAATAAGCAGGCAGAAAAGCTGTTTATCTGCCAATGACCTGAGCAAAAAGAAGGAGCCTGAGTTTACAGGCTCCTGTTTTGGTTACATTAACACTTGCAGGAGGCAACATTGAATTTTAAGGGAATTTTGTTTGATCTTGATGGCACACTGATTGACACATCCGACTTGATTGTCCGCTCTTTTCAACACACCTTTGCGCAGCATTATGGGCAACCGCTTACGCCCCCGGAGATTTATGCTTTTTTTGGCAAGCCGCTCAGAGCGGCGATGGAGCATTATGGACCCGATCAGGTTGAAGCTTTGATTACTACCTACAGAGAATTCAATCTGGCTCACCATGATCAGCTGACAACCGGCTTTGCCGGCGTTTCAGAAGCCATTCAGAAACTACATAATGCAGGCTTGCTACTGGCGATTGTGACTTCAAAAACTAAAACCACCGCCATCAGGGGGCTGCGCCTGTTTGACATGGACAAATATTTCCCCATTGTCATCGGCCATGAGGAGTGCCGCCGGCATAAACCTGATCCTGAACCAGTACAGCTGGCACTGACACAAAGTAAGCTCGACCCGGCCGAGTGCCTGATGGTTGGCGATAGTCCCTTCGATTTAGCCAGTGCGCGCGCTGCCGGCGTTAAAACAGCGGCAGTCCGCTGGACCCGGCTTGACTGGCAGGAGCTGCTGGCTGAACAGCCTGATTATGTGCTTAACACGATGGAAGACTTGTTTGCTATTTGCGGCATAAATAATAAATAGGCAGGGTGATCATTATGAAAATTGCCATCATCGGTGGAACAGGCGTATATGACCCACGTATCCTAGATAATATCCGTGAACAAGAGATTGCCACCCCCTATGGCGTAGTGCGCTTTAAGAGCGGGGAATATGCTGGTAAGGAAGTTGCCTTTATTCCGCGCCACGGCAGCAGCCACTCTATCCCGCCGCATTTAATTAATTACCGGGCTAATATTTGGGCAATAAAGAAGCTGGGTGTACAGAATATTATCGCCACAACGGCAGTTGGCTCACTTAACCTGGATATGAAACCCGGGGACTTTGTGCTTATTGATCAGTTTCTTGATTTTGTTAAAAACAGGGCAACCACATTTTACGAAGGCGGCGAACGCGGGGTAGCCCATGTTGATGTAACAACCCCGTATTGTCCGACGGTGCGCAATGTATTAACCGCCGCGGCCGCCAACCTTTCTATTTCCCTGCATCAGCAGGGAACCTATGTGTGCACCGAGGGCCCACGGTTTGAGACCCCGGCCGAGATCAAGATGTTTGCCAAGTTGGGTGGCGATGTAGTAGGTATGACTAACGTCCCCGAGGTCGTTCTGGCCCGCGAGGCTGAAATTTGTTATGCTACGGTTTCCATGGTCACTAACTTTGCCGCCGGCATTTCCTCACAACCGTTAACCCACCATGAAGTGCTGGAAACGATGGAGGGAAATGCGGAAAATATTAAGCAGCTAATTATGGCTGCGATCTCCCGTCTGGATACAGACATTGACTGCAGCTGCAAACATGCTTTAGCCGAATATGGCGGTTTTAGATTGTAAGGGGGAAGTCATGAAATCTGTCGTTTGGTCGAATAACTGTTTAACGCTGTTAAATCAAACACTGTTACCTAACAAACTTGAATATATCAATTGTTATGACTGGCGGCGTGCGGCCGAAGCCATCAGGCGTCTGGAGGTCCGCGGTGCTCCGGCTATTGGTGCAGCGGCGGCCTTTGCCCTTGTTCTGGGAGCCCGGGAACTTGCCGGCCTTGACTGCCGGGAATTCAAACATAAATTGGCTGCAACAGCCGAAGCATTGCGCCAAACCAGGCCAACAGCCATTAATCTGTTTTGGGCAATTGACCGCATGCTGGGTATTCTTGACCGTTTGCCGTCAAACTCCTGTGCCGATACTGCGATTACCGCTCTGGAACAGGAGGCAATCGCTATTGCCCGGGAAGATCAGGCTGTCAACGAAAAAATGGCCGCTTATGGGGCCGGTTTATTTACGGCACCGACTTCGGTACTTACCCATTGTAATGCCGGTGCTTTAGCAACTGTCGCGCTCGGCACAGCCCTGGGAGTCATTCGTAAGGCCTGGTCCCAGGGGAACATTACCGGTGTTTTCGCCGATGAAACCAGACCCTTGCTGCAGGGTGCCAGGCTGACGGCCTGGGAACTGATGCAGGATGGTATTCCCGTCACTTTGATTACGGATAATATGGCTGGCTGGGTAATGAAAAATAAAATGGTACAAGCCGTGCTTGTTGGCGCCGACCGGATTGCTTTAAATGGGGATGTTGCCAATAAGATTGGAACTTATAGTGTGGCTATCCTGGCCAAAGAACATGGCATTCCCTTTTATGTGGCGGCGCCGGCCTCCACGTTTGATTTTACAATAAACAGCGGGGCCGATATTCCCATAGAAGAGCGGTGTCCCACCGAGGTTACTTCATTAGGGGGCAACTGTGTGGCCCCGGCCGGGGTAAAGGTATTTAATCCGGCTTTTGATGTCACACCCCACACACTAATCTCGGCAATTATCACGGAATATGGGTTATTGCGGGCTCCTTATCAGGAGTCCATTGAACAACTGGCAAGATGGCGAAAGTAAGGGAAGGAGATTACAACAATGAATTCTATTGTACGCGATATTAACCTGGCCCCGCAGGGCATGGATAAAATCAACTGGGTCAAAGAGTTTATGCCTGTACTAAATGTTTTAAATGAGGAATTGTCCCAGACGAAGCCGCTGGCAGGCAAAAATCTGGTCATCACTATGCATCTGGAAGCCAAAACAGCGTATCTGGCTATTGTCCTGAAAAATGCCGGGGCTAACGTGGCAGTGACCGGCAGCAACCCGCTGTCTACCCAGGATGATGTAGCTGCCGCACTGGCTTTTCAGGGCGTTACCGTCTTTGCCTGGTATAATACCACGGCCGCAGAGTATGAAACTTTTTTACATAAAGCGCTTGACACCAAACCTGATATTATTGTTGACGACGGTGGCGACCTGGTCTCTTTATTGCATGGTGAACGGAGCGAATTGGCCGCCAACATCCTCGGCGGTTCGGAAGAAACAACAACCGGTGTTCTCCGGCTGCGGGCCCTGGCTGATTCAGGACGGCTAAAATTCCCCATGATTGCGGTTAATGATGCCTATTGCAAATACTTGTTTGACAATCGTTACGGCACCGGCCAGTCCACCTGGGATGGGATCATGAGAACCACCAACCTCACAGTAACCGGTAAAACGGTTGTCGTTGCCGGTTATGGCTGGTGTGGCAAAGGTGTGGCCATGCGGGCCAAAGGGTTGGGAGCAAACGTAATTGTTACTGAGATTGATCCGATTAAGGCCATTGAAGCTGTTTTTGACGGCTTTACCGTATTACCGATGCAGCAGGCAGCGGCTTATGGCGACATGTTTGTAACCCTGACCGGCTGCAAAGACGTGATCCGCCGTGAACACATGGAAATTATGAAGCCGGGCGCAATTATGGCTAATGCCGGTCACTTCGATGTTGAAATTAACAAAGAAGACTTGTCCGCATTAGCTGTCAGCTGCCGTACGGTGCGAAAAAATATTGAAGAATTCGTTATGAAAGACGGCCGCAAGTTATATCTGCTGGCAGAAGGCCGCTTGGTCAACCTGGCCGCAGGCGACGGGCATCCGACAGAGATTATGGATTTATCCTTTGCCATGCAGACACTGGCAGTACTCCATATTGCCGGCAAACATGCCGAATTGGAAAACAGGGTATATACAGTAACAACTGAGATGGACCAGAGAGTTGCCGGCCTCAAGTTAAAAGCGATGGGCTTTAGCATTGACCAGCTTACCACCGAACAATATGATTATCTCCATAAGGCTTAACCCACATCGACAAGGGAAAGGGGATATACATGGTAAATATACTTCTCAAAGACGGTGATGTACTTTGTGCTGACGGTCAGGTACGCCGGGCGGACATTGCCATCAGCGGCTCTGTAATTACTCAAATTGGAACCGTTACCGATCAGGCGGCGGAAATCATCAACTGCCAGGATAAACTGATAGTGCCGGGCTTTGTTAACACCCATACCCATGCCGCCATGTCACTGTTTCGCAGCTATGCAGACGATATGATGCTGATGGACTGGTTAAAAACAAAAATTTGGCCGGCCGAAGACAACCTAACAGCAGAAGATGTGTACTGGGGCACGCAGCTGGCAATTGCAGAAATGCTGAAATCAGGCACAACCTGCTTTGCCGATATGTACTTTTTTATGCCTGAAGTCGCCAAAGCTGTGGCCGAGAGCGGTATTCGCGCCGTACTGGCCCGCGGGATGGCCGGCGTTGCCCCGACAGCCAGTCAGGCACTGGCTGAAAGTGAGAATTTCTATAAGGAATGGCACTTAGCCGCCAATGGCCGGATTACGGTTATGCTCGGACCGCATGCGCCCTACACCTGTCAGCCAGAATATCTTAAGAAGGTAACTGCGCTGGCGGAAAAACTGGGAGCTGAGATCCACATACATTTAGCGGAAACCGCCGGTGAAGTGGCTGACTGCCAGAAAGAATACGGAAAATCACCAATTGCTCTGATGGCTGAGCTGGGTGTTCTTGATCATGGTGTATTGGCAGCCCATTGTGTGCATGTAACGCCGGACGATATTGCGATTATGCATAGTAAAAATGTAAGGGTAGCACACAATCCGGGCAGTAATATGAAATTGGCCAGTGGCGTCGCGCCCGTCCCCGCTATGCTGGAGGCCGGGATTTGCGTGGGGCTGGGAACTGACGGGGCAGCGAGCAATAACAATCTGGATATGCTGGAAGAATTACGGTTAGCGGCCATGCTGCACAAGGTTCATCGCCTTGATCCGCTGGCGGTTCCAGCCAAAACAGCAGTAGATATGGCTACACGGCAGGGTGCAAATGCCCTTGGGCTCGGTAATACAACCGGCAGACTGGAGGTCTCCTATAAGGCCGACATAACTATTTTTGACATGGCAGAACCTCACTGGCATCCGCGTCATGACCGATTGTCCCTTTTAACCTACGCGGCAAGCGCCCATGACGTCCATACAGTAATTGTTGACGGCAAGGTACTGCTGGCTGACCGCCGGCTGACTACCATAGACCAGGAACGCCTAATTGCTGAAGCTGACCGGCGAGGCATGCGCTTAGTAAATCAGTCACTCTCTAAATAATTTTTTGACGCTGCCAACAGGAATTGCCTTACTTAATATTGAATATTAAAAATAATCTCGTTTTTATTTTGCCGTCTATAGGGAGGAGCCACTATCATGTTTGAGCAAGCTCAGCGCATGCAGGCATTGACATCAGCTATATTCACCCAGGTTGATGATATGCGCAGAACCGAAGCGGCTGCCGGTAAAGACGTTATCACCCTAAGTATTGGCAGTCCTGACCTGGCACCGGCACCACATATTATTGATGCATTAAAAACGTCTGTCGACAGTTGCTTTAACTACGGCTATACCTTATCAAAAGGGGTGCCGGAGCTATTACAAGCTATTGCCAACTGGTACAATCATAAGTTCGGTGTCGAACTTAACCCAGAAACTGAAATACACTCCCTGATTGGATCACAGGAGGGCTTGGCCCATATAGCATTATGTTTGGTGAATCCCGGCGATGTCGTACTTATACCAGATCCAGGCTATCCGATTTTCAGTGCCGGCCCGCTGATGGCGGGAGCTGAACTCCACAGAATGCCGCTATTGCCGGCAAATAATTATCTGCCTGACTTGAATACCATTGACGAATCCGTATTAAAACGGGCCAAAATCATGATTTTAAATTACCCGAATAATCCGCTGGCAGCAACAGCGCCCCGCAGTTTTCTGGAACAGGTCGTTGCCTTTGCCAAACGGTATAACATTCTTGTTTGCTATGATTTCGCCTATAGTGACCTTGTATTTGACGGTTACCGGCCAGACAGCTTTCTCTCTATCCCCGGTGCTAAAGATATTGCAATCGAGTTTAATTCTCTTTCGAAAACCTATAGTATGGCAGGCTGCCGCGTTGGTTATGTAGTCGGTAACGCGCATGTAATTTCGCTGCTCGGACGCTTAAAATCGAATTTTGATTATGGTATTTTTTATCCGCTGCAGCAAGCGGCTGTTGCGGCCTTAACAGGCTCTCAGGATTGCGTTGCTGAAACGGCCGCAACCTACCAGAAACGACGGGACATCATTGTTGATGGCTTCGCCGATATAGGCTGGAAAGTAGACCGTCCTAAGGCCTCGATGTATGTATGGGCACCTGTTCCCACTAATCAGTCATCCTTTGATTTTACCGTCTCATTATTAAAAAACACAGGAGTAGCAGTAATCCCGGGCAGTGCATTTGGCGTTTGTGGTGAAGGCTACATACGCCTGGCCCTTGTTCAGCCTGAAGCCAGGCTGGCAGATGCTGTAGCGAGAATAAAAAAATGGCTAAAGCCATAATAACAGGGAGGATTTTGGGATGAAAGCATTGAATTTTTATTCGTCTAACTATCATAGCCAATTGGTTTGCCGCCGCAAAATCTGTACGATCAGACTGGGGGATAAGACCAATAAATATTCAGAAGGCGATATTGTATGGGTAACAGTAGGCAAACGCTTTTCCCAAAAGAAACGAATTTTTACTGCCGCCATCGACCGCGTTCTGGTAAAGCCGATTTCCCAATTGACACTGCATGATCTTCAAGGTGAAAATCCCGACCTCACCAGCATTGATGAACTGATAAGTTTTTTACAGTCTATCTATGATAAAACATTGAGCCACAGCGATCTTGTTACCGTAGTTTACTTTTCGGAAATCATTGAGTAGCGGTTTCATATAATTTAATATAAAAGGAGTGCTTTTTCTATGTCTAAACCAATTCCTGTAGGTATTTCAGCCCGCCATTTACATGTGTCCCGTGAACATCTTGACATCTTATTTGGTGAAGGATATCAACTCACAGTTAAAAAAGATCTGTCTCAACCTGGTCAGTTTGCTTGTGAAGAACAAGTTGATCTGGTTACAGAAAAAGGATCTTTTAAAAAAGTTCGTATACTTGGACCAGAGCGTAAACAGACCCAAATCGAAATCGCTCTGACTGATGCCCTCAAGCTTGGCATTAATCCGCCAGTACGTGATTCCGGTGATGTAAAAGGCTCCCCCGGCTTAACACTGGTTGGCCCTAAAGGCGAAGTGAAACTGGAAGAAGGCGTTATTGCAGCCTGCCGCCACATTCACATGACAACTGCCGACGCTGCTGAATTAGGCTTAAAAGACAAAGATATTGTGAAAGTCCGCTGTAATGGCGAGCGGGGCCTCATTTACGACAATGTGTTAGCAAGAGTAAGTGACAGCTTTAAGCTCGAATGCCACCTGGATACAGACGAAGGTAACGCTGCCAAGATTAATACCGGCAACACGGTGGAAATTGTAAAATAGAAATAATTTTTTATTAATTTTAACCCCGTGTTGTAGGACATGGGGTTGAATTTTTGTATACTGGATATAATGTCCCTATACATAAAGGAGGAGGAACTATATGCCAAGACCAGTTTTTAACGAGGAGCGCTGCAAGGGCTGTGAACTATGCACAATAGCATGCCCCCACAAGATTGTAGTTCTTGCTGACAGGTTTAACAGTAAAGGCTACCGGCCGGCTACTTGTATTGATGAAACCAAATGTGTTGGCTGTGCTCTCTGTGCCAAAACCTGCCCGGATATTGTCATTGAGATTCATAAAGACAAAGGAGAGTGATTCTAATGGCAGATAAGATATTAATGAAAGGCAATGAGGCTATTGGCGAAGCAGCCATTGTTGCCGGCTGCCGCCACTATTTTGGCTATCCTATCACACCACAAACGGAACTAACCGAATATATGTCCAAACGTATGCCCCAGATCAATGGCGTATTTCTCCAGGCCGAAAGCGAGATTGCGGCAATTAATATGGTTTATGGTGCTGCCGGTGCCGGCGCCAGAGTAATGACCTCTTCCTCCAGCCCGGGGATAAGCCTCAAAATGGAAGGCATCTCTTACATTGCCGGCGCTGAACTGCCTAGTGTCATCGTCAATATCATGCGCGGCGGCCCTGGTCTGGGAGGGATTCAACCGGCCCAGTCGGATTATTTTCAGGCAACCAAAGGCGGCGGGCATGGCGACTATCATTGTATAGTCCTTGCTCCTAACTCGGTTCAGGAAATGGTGGATACGACAATCCTGGCCTTTGATCTGGCTGATATGTATCGCAATCCGGTTATGCTGCTCGGTGATGGGGCATTAGGCCAAATGATGGAACCGGTAGAGTTCAGTCCCAGTGAAACCAAGCCAATTGCCAAACCCTGGGCGGCAACAGGTCTGCGAGGACGCACTGAACCTAATATCGTAAATTCCCTTCATCTGCAGCCCGAGAAACTGGAATTACATAATATCCATTTACAACAAAAATACGCCGGAATTATTGCCAATGAAGTACGTTATGAAGAGTTGTATACTGAAGATGCCGAGCTGATTCTGGTGGCCTATGGCATCACCTCACGCATTGCCCGCTCGTCGATGGAAAAAGCGCGCAGTGAAGGGTTGAAGGTTGGCATGCTGCGTCCCATTACGCTATGGCCGTTCCCGGAAAAACCGCTTGCCGCCTTAGCTGGCAAGGCGGCTGCTTTCCTTACGCTCGAACTTAGCGCCGGACAAATGATCGAAGATGTCCGCCTGGCTGTTAACGGAGCTAAGCCAGTACACTTTTTCGGGCGTTCAGGCGGTATGATTCCCAGCACAAAAGCGGTCTATGAGCAGATTGTCAATATATTCAACGGGAAGGAGGGCAGATAATCATGGCTGACAGGATCTTTTCCAGACCAAAAGGGCTTAAGGACGTTCCTTTTCATTACTGCCCGGGCTGTCACCACGGCATCATTCACCGTTTAGTTGCCGAAGTGCTTGATGAGCTCGATGTGCGCGATAGAGCCATCGGGGTTGCACCTGTTGGTTGTTCCGTACTCGCTTATGAATATTTTAACTTTGATGCCTTTGAAGCTGCCCATGGCCGGGCGCCGGCGGTTGCGACCGGCGTAAAGCGGGTTCATCCGGATGCTGTTGTTTTTACTTATCAGGGTGACGGCGATCTGGCAGCCATCGGTTGTGCAGAAATTGTCCATGCAGCGGCCCGCGGTGAGAAAATCACTACTATTTTTGTCAATAACGCAATTTATGGCATGACCGGCGGTCAAATGGCGCCAACTACCCTAATCGGGCAAGTTACAAATACGTCGCCTTATGGCCGTAGCGCGGAAGCAGCCGGTTATCCGGTTAAAGTTTCCGAGATGCTGGCCACCCTGGAAGGTGCTAAGTTTATTGCCCGTGTAGCTATCAATACTCCCGGCAATATGGCCAAAGCCAAGGCGGCCATTAAAAAAGCTTTTGAATTGCAAATCAGCGGTGAAGGCTTTGGGTTAGTTGAAATACTATCGACCTGCCCGACTAACTGGGGCATGAGTCCGGTCGAAGCTGCCAAATGGCTGGCAGAGTCAATGATTCCCTATTACCCGTTAGGTGTCTATAAAACAACGGAGGGGGGAGCAAAATGACTCACGAAATAATCATGGCCGGCTTTGGCGGCCAGGGTGTAATGCTAATGGGGCAGCTATTAACTTATGCCGGTATGATTGAGAACAAACAAGTTTCATGGATTCCGTCTTATGGCCCGGAAATGCGGGGTGGAACGGCCAACTGCTCAGTGATCATTGCCGATGAGCCGATTGGAGCGCCAATTGTTTCTGAACCCAACCTGGTTATTGCCATGAACCTGCCATCACTGGATAAGTTTGAGCCATTGTTGCAGCCAGGTGGAATCCTGATCATTAACAGCTCGCTTATTGAGCGGGGGGCGAAGCGCTCAGATATTACAACCTATCAAATTCCTGCCAATGAGATTGCCGCAGAGCTCGGCAATACCAAAACAGCCAATATGGTAATGCTCGGTGCAATTATTGGTGCCGCTCAAGTTGTATCAGCCGATGCGGTATTAAAAGCTTTTGCCAAGATGTTCGCCAAAAAACCGGAGTTGCTGGCAATTAATGAAAGTGCGATTCGTCGCGGTATGCAATTTATTTAAACTGAAAATAAGAACGACTAAGTCTTTTAGGACGACAGCAAAAGCCTTAGTCGTTCTTATGTCTATAAAATCTATTTATAAATGTGTATTTAGCAAAAACTGCCTGAAATATGGGCAGTTTTTTATTCTATATATATTTTACAAAATTCAGGGGCAGGAGTTTGCCGGCAGAACAGCGAACTTTTATCTAATATTCGAAATTGCAGTACTGACAAACTGTATTTGCCCCACACACATATTTGCCATATGAATAAGGAAGGCTATTGCTGACAAACATATCTGAGTCTAGATTAGAAAAATCAGCGACATCGCTGTTGTAATTGATGCCGCCAATGCTTCGCCTTTAGCATAAATGCTCATTACGCAATCCTCAGTTGCCAAGCAGCAGTACTAACAGCAGTACTAACTATAGATAAGCAGCATAAAGAACCCTTAGGATGCCGGCAGAGGCCGCCAGTGCCCTTTAGGCATAGTCATTCTTACTTTATGATCAAAACCGATATATTTTATGATCATGTGAAAAAACGTAATCAGTCAGGGGAATATCTCAAAAGAATGTTATACGGTGGTGTCAAAAGTGACTCATAATAATTCAGGTGATATTAAATCATACTCCTTGGCTGGCACAGACCAGGAAGTAGAATTTATTACCAGTGTTCTTAACCTAAAAAATGATTCATCAGTGTTGGATTTATATTGTGGGTACGGACGCCACGCAATCGAACTGGCCAAACAAGGGTTTAAGGTAACCGGCATCGATGCTACTCAGGATTTTCTGGATATTGCGGTGCAGAAAGCCCAGGAAGCTCAGGTAAATGTTACTTTCAAGCAGCAAGACATGCGTGAACTTAATTATAACCAGGAATTTGCGGCTGTAATTAATATGTTTGCCGCCTTTGGTTATTTTACAGATGATGAAAATGCTAATATTATTAAACTCATTACCAACGCCTTACAACCACAGGGCCTGTTTCTTATTGACTTACTAAACAGGGATTGGATGGTACGCAATAACTTAAACCGCTATTGGCGTCATCCCAGCGGGGAGTATGTTCTTTCCTATAAAGTGCAGCTGGAAAATGGAATAGCCACCATGAAGAGGCAGCTTATTAACCAAATTACCGGCACGAAGATTCAATATGATTTCATCCTGCGGGCCTATTCGCTGCCTGAAATGGCCAATATCTTTAGCCATAGCGGGTTATCTATCCTTGAAACCTACGGCGGCTTTGATGGGCGCCCCTATAGCTCGGAAACCCCGCGTATGATCATCCTCGCCAAAAAAACCTAAGAAAAGCCTAAAGAAGAGACGGCAGTCTCTTTTTTTTTGCTTTAATTATCACCTGCTGCTGCTCTTTCATAACATAATAGAGGATGGAATGTGCGAGGTGAAATAGCAATGATTGTCACCATCAATAATATCCAGCGCGGCCTGCGGCCAAAAATCGGTTTAGCGTTAAGCGGCGGCGGTTTAAGAGGCATCTCTCATATCGGCGTTCTTAAAGCCTTGAATGACCATAACATACCGATCGACTATATAGCAGGCACCAGTGCCGGTGCAATAGTGGCTACCATGTACGCTTGCGGGTACTCGCCGCAACAAATGCAAGCAATTATCCAGGAAATTAATATTCCTGATCTAATTGACTTAAAAGTAACATCAGCCGATCTATTCAAACATGGCTTTAAATGGCTTATGAGTGGGAAATTCCGCTTTTGGTCAGTATTACCCACCGGTCTGATAAAAGGGGAGAAGATTGAAAACTTATTGGCAAAATTATGGCAGCAACGGACAATTCGAGAAACCAAGATTCCGTTGGCTATTACAGCAGTCGACATAATATCGGCAGATACCGTTTTTTTTACATCACCATTGCCACCAAACCGGGCCATTCCCAATGCCCGGTATTATCATAATGCTTTATTATACGAAGCCGTACGGGCCAGCATTTCGATACCTGGCGTGTTCTTCCCGAAGAAATACCGTGGTATGACGTTGGTTGACGGGGCTGTAAAAAATAATCTGCCTACCGATATTTTAAATCATATGGGTGCTGATAAGATTATTGCCATCGATTTAGGTTATTCCGGCCAGCCTAATTATGAGACTAACTCAGTAGGTGAAATCCTCATGCACTGCATTGAAATTATGGGCAGGGAAGTTACCTTGATCAAATCAGAGCAGTATGCAGATATAATTATCAGGCCCCAGGCATATGACCTGAATCAAAAGAATCTAAGCCAAGCCAATGAGTTTATCAGACGCGGCTATCATGCCACGATGAACAAAATGAATGAAATCCGGGATTTACTCTTATAAGCGAGTTATTAGTGTCTTGACCACATTATCTTTTTAGTTTGATGACGGCCAAAATGACAAATGGCGGCGTCAACCCCTCCTAGCAGACCCCTTCCAGTATGCGTCGTCGGTGCTTCCTTGCCCTTTGCCATTTTGTCTCGCCCTAAAACTAAAATATAACATGGCCAAGACACTAGTCGCCTGCTCATTTTTCCCTGCATATCATACATTATCTATTACTCTGATGTATGATGCGCAGGGGAGGCAGGGCACACCATGAATAAAAAAGAGATACCGGCAATATTTCGTCAGCTCCTGAAACTGGACACGCAAACTAATAATGTCGTTGGCGTTGGCTACGGCCAGAAACATATCCGTGGTAACAACACAGGCCAGGAAGCATTAATCATATTAGTAAAAAAGAAGTACCCAAACTCCGAGTTGCGTAAAGGTTCACTGTTGCCAGAAAGAATGGCCGATGTGCCAACCGATATAATAGAGGTTGGCGACATACGCCTGCTGGGAGAGCGAATGGAGTATCACCGCCCGGCTCAGCCAGGCATGAGCCTTGGGCACTATAAAATTTCGGCCGGAACATTTGGTGCGGTTGTCAAAGACAGGGCTACCGGCGAGTTGCTCATATTATCGAATAATCATGTTTTAGCTAATATTACTGACGGTATTGACGGCCGCGCCGCGGTCGGCGATGCCATCATCCAGCCAGGCATTCATGATGGTGGCAAACCGGAAGAATGCACCATCGCTCATTTATGCAGGTTTGTCCCGCTGCACCGGGAAACAGTGTCGCCCCAATGCAGAATAGCCAAAGTGTTTGAAAAGCTGCTGAATAACTGCATTCATGTGCTGCGGCCCCACTATCGGGTCCAGGTAGTGAAGGAAAATGAAAAACTAAATATAGTGGATTGCGCCGTAGCGACTCCGCTTGAACCGGCAGCAATCAACCCGGAAATTTTAGAATTTGGCTCTGTGGCCGGCATCAAAGAGGCTACACCCGGATTATTTGTAAAAAAAAGCGGCCGGACTACCGGTGTCACTTTTAGTCAGGTACTGGCCACCAATGTAACCTTTAAAATTGGCATGACCGAGCAGGAGTACGGGATATTTACCGATCAAATTCTCGCCGGTCCGATGAGTATGCCTGGCGACAGCGGCTCTTTAGTCCTGACTGAAGATAACTATGCCATAGGCTTGTTGTTTGCCGGTTCCGAACAAGCCACCATGTTCAACAAGATTACCAATGTACTCAATCAGCTTAATGTTACCTTATAGAATAGATGGAAAAACTAAAGGAACCCTGGTATCGGGTTCCTTTAACCTTTATAGAAATAGCATCAATTGTTTATATATTGGCCATTATACATTCTGCCATTACTAAAATTCTGTTGATACCTTTTGCCATTCTTCATATGATAAGCTTTCTTTTTGCCTGAATTTTGTTGTTGCTGTTCAGGCACATCATACCAGCCACGGTCTTGCATCACCTGAAATAAAGTATATGCGTTTTCATGTTCATCGTGCTGGAATTCTTCCACCGCATTGCGGACCGTAATATTGGAAGACTCCATAATTGCATGCTCATAAAGATGGGAGAGATGCTTTTCTGTATTTAATAAATCAATCAGCATGTCCCGGTCTGAAAGCCGGTTACGGTTAGACTGTGTGTTATTGCTATAACGTCTGTTATGACTCATAGGATCACCTCTATATAAGTATTATTATTGATATTGCTGATAAGCGGAACCGGAATTACCGGTTAGCTGCTTTAACCGGTCAGCATGACGGCGTTTATTCTGGGACATGTCAAATAGCAGGTTTTTAAGCTCGGGATCCTGGCAATAGTCCGCATACAAACTATACTTGGTCAAGGCCAGATTTTCCATTTCCAAGGCCTCTGCTAAGTAGCCTTTTTCTTTCCCGGTAATTTTCTGCGAGTAATTGCTGCCATAGTAAGCCAATTCTGCCACCTCCGTAATATGTATAATTAACTAGGAAAAATCATATCCTCATGGATATCGTATTTAGTTTTTAAAGAATTTTGTTTTTTATTCGTACCGCCAGAAGATGAAAGATCTGTTGAAATTTCGTAATTGAAATTTTCTATATTCTCTTTTTCTGTTTTATTCTTTCCAGCTTTTTCTTTGGGAAACAGATTAATTACTTTCATAGCCAATAACACCACCATAATTACTATATTGTAAGCCGTGACAGGTTTAGTATTATATTTACCGTACTCACTTATACAAGTTCAGATTAAATTTGACCTGGTAAATTTTTACCTTACCTTGCGATTTGATCGCAACCAAACCGCAATATAGCAAATATGGCAGGTCGAGAGGGAGGCGTCAGCGGGAAAGGCGAGTTGCTATAGAAGTATTTACCATTATCTATTTTTGCGTTATAATAACAGGCAAAATGGATGCTATAGCCATAATTTAAAATTCCTACTGCCGTACTTTTTAGGGAGGGTTAGCAAATGCCATCTTATGCTTTATTTAGTATAGGCGTTACTGTTTTATTTTTAGGTTTAGTCTTTTCTTTTATCGAAATTGAAATTAATAGATTTGTCGGTTATAGAACCAAGCGATCTATGGCCAGCAAAGAAGCCTGGCTGTATGCAAATAAAACCTCGGGAAAACTATTTGTGCTTAATGGGATTATCTATTTGCTGATTGGCTGGACAAACCTAGATAAATCAACAGACCTACAGCTTATATTCAATTTAATAATTATTGTTTTAGGTTTAGGATTAAGTCTGTGTTATATAGAGTATCAGTTATCTAAAAGATTTTAATGACTTATGTTTGCAAACACTGGCGATAGAAAAGAGAGCTAGCAAAGAGAGGGGAGGCGCCGGAGTTGGCGTGCCCCCTCAAAGGAGCGGAGGAATACAACGCCATGGAGCAGCATTACAACTTAACGGATATCCCCGCTTACTCCACATTCACCAAAATCAAGCTGCTAAACAAGGGCTGGTCGAGCGACAAAAAGTTTTACATTGAAACCGCTGACGGTCAGCGGCTTCTTCTCCGCGTCGCCGACATTGCGGAGTATGGCCGCAAGAAAGCTGAATACGAGATGATGCAGAAGGTCGCTGCTCTGGGAGTTCCGATGTCGCAACCGGTAGATTTTGGCGTTTGCGACTATGGCGAGAAAACCTATCAGCTCCTAACCTGGTGTGAAGGCGAAGATGCAGAAACTACATTACCTATGCTGACCGAGTCTGAACAATATGTATTGGGGTTGAAGTCGGGCGAGATCCTTCGGAAAATTCACTCTGTCCCCGCGCCGAAAAGGCAGGAGGCTTGGGAGTCTCGCTTCAATCGCAAGACAAGCATAAAAATCCATAAATACCACGAATGCGGGTTGCGGTTCGAGGGCGACGAGAAGATAATCGCTTATATGGAACAAAACCGCAGACTGCTGGCAAACAGACCACAATATTATCAGCACGGTGACTATCACGTTGGTAATATGATTATTTCAGGCAAAGATATGATTTCTATTATCGACTGGAACCGTCCCGACTATGGCGACCCGTGGGAGGAGTTCAATCGTATCGTCTGGAGCGCGACCGTCAGCCCCTATTTTGCTACAGGGCAACTGCGTGGCTACTTTGGTGGCGGGGAACCGCCATTGGAATTTTTTAAGTTACTGGCGTTCTATATTGCCAGTAACACGTTGTCCTCTATCTATTGGGCGATTCCCTTTGGGCAGAGCGAGATTGACACGATGATGAAGCAGACGCAAGACGTTTTAGGTTGGTTTGACAATATGCAAAATCCAATGCCTACGTGGTATTGGAAAGATTTCTTTTACTCATAATCAATTCTCAATAATTATCAATTAAAATCAGATATAATCTATAATCACTAAAAAAGTCGAAAAAAATCAGCCTGCGGAATCGCAGTCCGTTTTGGAAAAGGTACCAATAAGAGGCAGTCTAATTTGTTATGAACTACGATACACGAAATTTTATTTTTATCGAAATAAGCAGGCGGTTAGTGTATAAGTATGAGTAGTGGGCGGTTATACAACATACCGTTTAAGATTAGTTGAGGTGAACCGTACCATTATTAATAATGGCGAAAAACATAGAACTCCTGCCAAATTATCAGAAAATTGGCAGGGGTTCTATGTTTTTTGAGGAATTTTTTAATTATAATGTAGCGCGTTAAGACTGAATCGGTGGAACGTCCCCGAGAGTCTTCTAAGGGCCGGTGGTTGTGTTTTACACCGGCCCTGCGTCTTGGATATTTCAATTAATTAATTATTAGTAATCGAAAAGTAAGAGAGTATTGCCACTATATTCCTCTATTATTATATTATGCAATTTGCATGATAACAAGATGCGCTGATACAGGCCTTGTTCCTCCAGCGAGAGGAGTAATGGTTAATGCTGTTGAATTGCCAGCAGGATTTCGTACGGTGAGTAATGAATTAATGACTGTCGTAGTCACAAGAGCGAGGCCTACGATCTGAGAAGTACCTGTTGCTCGCCCAACTACTGTATAGGCTAGGTCAGCGCCATTAAGAGTTAAAATCAGTTGCCCTGCTTCACTAACCCCCACCTGAAATAACACTTGATAAGTGCCAATTACAGATAAGTTAAATGTGCTAGGACCGGTACGGGCAATAACAGCCCCGCTAGTAGGACCATCTTGCGGAAAACTTACGTCTGTACCGGGCGCGACTGTTGCTGCATTATCAGGTGGCATCAACGCAAAAAAGTCTGCAAAGCTTAGTATGCCACCAGCAGCCCCGGTGGCACCGGTTGCGCCAATATCACCGGTAGCACCAGAAGGACCGGTAGGACCTGTCGCGCCGGTGGCTCCAATATCACCGGCAGCACCAGTGGCTCCAGTAGCTCCAGTAATTCCGGTTGCACCGGTTGCACCAGTAGCACCAGAAGGACCGGTAGGACCTGTCGCGCCGGTGGCTCCAATATCACCGGCAGCACCGGTGGCTCCAGTAGCTCCAGTAATTCCGGTTGCACCGGTTGCACCAGTAGCACCAGAAGGACCGGTAGGACCTGTCGCGCCGG
>JAEWGR010000191.1 GCA_023388195.1 Bacillota bacterium | reverse complement strand
CATAAAAGCACGCCTACTCCCATTAAGGCACATAGTGAATTTCATCCACGTGCGGCATGGCATATTAAACTGTTAATCATTTTGTGACTTTTTAAATTCCACGCCTTCCTTAAATGCCTGACCTACTATCTGTCCCAAATTAAAGTAAGTTGCCCCCATCATAATTATAGGATTGACTTTTTGTGGATCTAGTTTACCGTCCGTCAGACACAGCTCACTTGCATATACTGCAACAATCTCTCCAAAGAACATTTCAAAGCCAAACATCGGCATAGTATTAACGACCTTACAAAGGATGTTCATGTGACATTCTTGAATCATCGGCGCTCTTCCAAGCTCATCATAGAAAGGTGTAAACAGGTTCGACTTATCCACGGTCTTTCCTGACACTACACCGCAATAATCCGTTTTTTGAACCAGCTCTGTCGAGGGTATATTGACACTGAAATACCCATTTTCTTTGACCCCCGAAGTTGAATAATGCGTATTTTTTAATGAGATGTACAGCACAGGTTCAAGGCTCACTACCCCACATGCGCCAATAGTGACATAATTGGGCTTACCATTAACCTCAACGCCTGCAAGAATGGTAGGAAACGGTCCGAACGGTCTATTAGGCAACTTAATTTTTTTCATTGAAATGCAACCGCCTTTACTTATGAATAAAATTCTGGTAAAAACAGAATAGACCTATTCGTTTCGATAAATCACACTATTGTTATAGTATGTCCACCGCTAACTACCGTATAAATATTAATAGTCGATAACCTACATTAGGTTTATCGACTATTTTTTATGTGCTTTTTTAGTGCTATTATACTATTTTACCATCTACTGACAGTTGGAATAGTCGCTGCCAACCGAAGATAGGTTCGTCCTGCGGAACATTCCTTTTTTGTTAAATTCTTACATCCCCTCGGAATATCCCTTGTAGCTCGCTCTACTAATGAAGATACAATCCTGCTCTATCTTTCTGGCTGCTATTAATCACGTATATTTTGTTGCAAAAATTCTAAAATATAGTTATGGAATAAGCGGGTATTCATAATTGGGACATTTGGGGACGTTCCTTTTTTGTCATTTCTGACCATCATACATCTCAAACCCTTGTTGGTCCTCTTTTTATACCATATTTTTACAATTAAGTAAGTGCCGAACCTGATCCTTGTCTTTTGTCAATCATTAATAAAATCTTCCTGATGGTTACCTTGACGCTCTAAATAACCTTTCCCCCAGGTGCTTATTGATTCAAGAATAGGTTGAAGGCTCCAGCCAATTTCCGTCAGCGAGTATTCAACCTTGGGCGGAACCTCTGCATAAACCTTCCGAGAAATTAGGCCATTCTGCTCCATTTGCCGGAGTTGTTGTGTCAACATTTTTTGACTTATACCGTTTATGCCTTTTAACAAGTCACTAAAACGCTGGTTATTTCTGCTCAATAAGTTTCGTAAAATTAGAACCTTCCATTTATGGCCTATTAAATTCAGTGCTGCTTCAATGGGACAAATCTTCGTATTCACCCTTCAAAACCTCCAATAAAATCAACAATAGTTACTATTTGGTTTGTATCGAACAAAATAGTGCCTTCTTGCGAAAAGTAACTTTATTTCTTATTATATTAATGAAAGTGGTTACAGACAATATGTAATAGTTTGTACTATTTAGTTTAAATAATTAAGGGGGAAACAAAAAATGAAAAAAATTAATACTGATTCTCTATTGGATTTTTCACTGGAAAAATCGGTCCGCAAAGCCCTTGGTCATGAAGGCAGTAAGCTTGATGTGGGGTTACTGCTCTATGCACCGGGTCAGAATACGCCGGAACATACGCACAAAGATATGGACGAAGTTTTTTATGTTGTTGAAGGTGAAGGCAAATTAACTATTAATGGGGAAGAATTTGCCCTCAAAGAAAAGGATATAATCTTATCCCCAAGGGGAGAAGGCCATGGTTTTTTCAATAGCAGTTCAGGTAATCTAGTGGTTTTACAGGTTAAGATTTTCTAAGTGGGCCTTAGGGCAAAACTTCTTCAAAGGGAGATATTTATGAGACGTGTCCGTGATACAGAAAAACAAGTAGCGCGCGATGAAGCTATGAGCATTCTAAAAGCTGCCGAATACGGAGTGTTATCTACGGTGGACAAAGATGGGCAACCTTATGGTGTACCTCTGAACTATATAGTTTTAGATGAGGCGATTTATTTGCATTGCGCCCTTACTGGTCACAAGTTAGATAATATTTCCCAAAATAGTCAGGTATGTTTTACTGTGGTTGGATATTCAGAAATAGTGCCCAGCTCATTTACGGCCAAATATGAAAGTGTTATTGTTTTTGGTAAAGCTATATTGGCTGATGAGGCTGAAAAAATTAAAATGCTAACAGCATTGGTAAAAAAATATAGTCCGGAATTTCAGGACAAAGGGATGAAGGTAATTGATGCCTTCAAAGATAAATGTGCCGTAATTAGAATTAAAATAGATGATATCACAGGTGTAAAAAAGAGATAGAGAATCCCCACCCTGTAGAATCATGACTTACTAACTTCATATAAATGCGTAAAGGCATAATTCATCAATTAATGTGAATTGTGCCTTCTTAATTCAGTCATGGACACAAGGGCCGTTCCTTTTTTGTCAACTTTTTGCTATCACGCTACGGGATATTCCAGTAGCTCTCTCTATTTGGCGAATAGACAATCCCGCTCTTTCTTTTAACAGTCTAATAGCAGCATTGCGTGCCACTTTGGGTAACCCCGCTATTTCATAAGGCTCACGCCCTTGCATACATAACTTTATCTTGCGGCTGATTTCTTCTTCGGACAGTCTTTTCTTCCCTGAAATATCAAAATGATTATCGGCTATTACCTGGTGGAGTTTCAACCATTCTTCTTTTCCCAGTAGTTCTAAAGACATAGTCGTATCCGTTAAACTACCTCCCTGGAGATAGTCTTTATAGCTGCTAAATCTATATTCTTCCGGCTTATCAACTATCCCAGCCTTAACTGGATTTTGATGGATATAACGAATCAGAGGGATAAAATATTCGTCGATTTCTACTGGCACACTTTTGTATCGACTGGCTATTAACGCACCGCTTCTCTCATATTTTTGATTAAAATACATTGCATATTTAGTTAAAAGCCGTTTCATGATTAAGGAAATATCTCCAACTTGAGCTTCTTTAATCAGCAGATGGACATGATTGCTCATTAAGCAGTACGCATGTAGTTCAAAGAGCATTGCGGCCTTCAAGTTTTTTACACTTGCGAGGAAGTAGGCAAAATCACTTTTGTCTTCAAATATATGTTGCCGATTAATCCCCCGGAAAACAACATGATAAAAGCCTGTTGTACTCAATTTCCTAGCCTGCCTGCTCATTTTATCACCCTCACTTTATTTATTATGTATGACAAAAAAGGAACGTCCCCACTGTCATACTATTTCTTCAAATATAGTGTATATGCCAACTTGTTCCCGGCAAAACCGACTTCAGAAAAACCTATCGATTTAACTAAATCTAATATGGTTTGCTTTCTCTGGTAATGAGGATCAAATAGTGTTTCCGAAATTGCAAGTATTCCGCCTGGCTTTAATGAGTTATATATTTCCTTGAGAGCACTGGTTCTGTTCGGTATCTCACCCAGAACCGCAGATAAGACCGCTCTATCGACTTTATAGTCTTTAAGTTTTCCTTCCCCCATTGAAACATTTACAAAAGTAATATTATGGATATTTTCCGCCAGGGCTTTTCTTTTAACGATATCCAGCATTTCTTGCTGAATATCAACTGCAATAATCGCCCCTTGCTCACCAACTAGCCTTGCCAAGGGTATACTTACCCTACCGGGGCCACAGCCGACATCGAGTACAGTCATTCCTACTGCAACATCAAGCCCGGAAATAATACTTTTTGCTTGACTGCTGCTTGCAAAAGGGTTTTCGAGTTCAACTGCCCAATGAAGCCATGATGGACACGGAACACTTTTCTTCTTCGAGGTAATTCTCCACAAAAACCAAATGACAAGAAACAAACCAATTATTTCAACTAAATATAGATACACGCTTTCAACTTGATAATATCCGCTCATTGATTTTACCCCCACCAAGAGAAATATAGTTTAGTCTTTAACCCTCCAAGGAGAGAATTTCAGACTCAATCCCGCATTGCCTTTAATTTGTTATATAAATATAAAAATCCTGCCAAATTAATACAAATTCAACAGAATTACTCTGATTAATTAGTATTCAATTTATTATTACCAGCTAGCCTAAAAGCCGGATCTTGGTTAAGAGAGTGAAGCTGAGCCTTGGTAGCAAACAGGAGCGCAAAGACCCGGAGATGGTCTTTACGCTCCTGTTTATTTCACTTGCATTATCAAGCATTAAAGGTCAAATTGGCAGATAATACCGTTAGAAAATTCGTCAGCCATCATCAATGCTTCTTTCTCGATTTTATTAAATAGCTCGATGCTTCTAGCGTAATCCTTGTTAAGCATGGTAACAGCCTCTTCTTTTGTTAATGCCAAATGGGAAAACCACATGCCTCTCATACTTTTAATAGACCAATTGGAGTTAATATGATTCAGGAAACGTACGATTTCCTCTGCATTTTTATACCACCTTCTTTCGGCGTCTGCCGCCGCTTTACTTTTCCCAGCCTTTGCTGCCTTTACAAGTTCTGCCGCAATGACCAGATGGTCTGTTAGCAGGCGCTCAAACTCGGATGCAATTTCATTTCCGTAAAACCGACGGAACACTCTTGCAAAATCGGGTGCGTTACGAAGAAGGCGATTTGTAGATTGCTCTAAGTCGGGCAAATCGAACACAATGCCCATAATAACCATTCTCGTCCAGTAAACATGCTGTTCCCATAACAGACGGAAACAATCCCTTACATGAACTTCCGTTTCGTTTAAACAGCATTCATCACTATAATAAGGCCTAGACAATAATTTTCCCCCTCATCTTTAATTATGCTACATAATATGTTTATAATTAAAGCAAGGTGATATACTTACGTCCTTGATGATAAAAAAATCGGCAGTGGACACCCAGGGACGTTCCCTTTTTGTCCCTTTAAATGACAAAAAGGGAACGTCCCCACTGTCTACATGTCTCACAATATTACTAGCAACAGCATACCAATTCCTAATGAACTATTCCCAATATCTTCAACCAATCAATATAATAACACCGCGCTTAATGTATTTCTCCACATTTTCCACAATCTTAAATCGTAATGCTACCCCATTATATACTTGTAGATTTAAAAAATTATAATAAGCATTAGTTATTCAGACTTTCTTTATTGCCTTTACAATCCTAAACTGTTGAGCTGTTGTCGGAAAATCATCTTTGTTAAAGTATTTTTTCGCCAAATGAATAGAGTTTACTTCCTCGACTAATTCAAATTTGTATTTAGCTAAAAAATCCTGTATTTGCTCCGCAATCGCAAAACCGGGTCTCTCCCCTGCCTTCACAAGAGACTGGTAATGTTCTTTCAGCTTAGGATCAGCCTGCATTTTTTCCTGGCTGACAAAGGAAGCTGCTGCATAATCAAACACAAGCAGACTGTCTTTTGCTGAATAATTGCTTAGAAGAGTTAACGTACTCTCAATAGCTTCTGGATTAAGATAATAAGTTAAGCCTTCTAAAAGAAAAAGACATCGGCAATTTTTCTGAAACCCAGCTTCATTTAATTTTTCAGCTAATAATTCTGTGTTAAAATCAATAGAAATAAACGTTAAATTCGGTGGAAACGGGATATTCTTTTTCGTAAACCTATTTATCTTAACCTGTTGGGTTACAGGAGCGTCAAGCTCAAACATTTTTGCCTTTGTTAATTTATCTTTAAACCGGATGGTCCGGGAGTCAAAACCAGCTCCCAATATCAATACCTGCTCAATCTTCGCATCAAGACTGCTAAATATTTCGTCAATAAATTTTGTTCTTGAAACAATATATTCATAAATACCCGGGACTTTAAATAGAACTTTCTTTAAAGCGGTTCGCGAAATATTATACTTGACCATTGCTTTAAGATAAGACGGTATAATCATTGCGGCAATAAAATCTTCACTCTTGTAATATGGGTCTTTTTCATAATAAGAGGACGCCCGCATAAGGCAGGTTCCTAGTGCTGTTTTTGATACTTTTGATTCAATTCTCTTACTCATAATTGCCTCCTGTAAAAGAAAACATATCGAATTTTAAAACGACCGTTCGTTAGGTAAAATACTATTCTATATTATGGAAAAAGTCAATAGGCAATAGCTCTTGTAATATAACAGCAAGTAGGTTATCGGGATAACTGCCATTGATCGCCAGCTTGGCGATCAATCTTTTTATGCTCTTTAAACAAATAAGGATTCCGGTAATCACCAGAACCCTTAATTTTAGCTTCTTTTTATGCCATGCCAATAATTATGCCAGACTTTATCCAGCTTATCCAGCTTTTGCTCTTCAGTAAAATCCGACATGAATACATTCATTAGTGAATAAAGACCCTGCCTTAAACTATAATAGGAGAGCAAAATTTCTGCCGGTGGGTCATCACGAATTAAGCCTTGTGAAATTCCATCCTTAATTATTTCCTTATACCTCTCACCCAGCCCCATTTCGTGGTTCAGTGCCCGCGTTAACAGTCTATCCTTTAGGTCAACTGGGGGAAAGAACATTAACCGAATCCAAAAGGCTCTCGCGGCCAGTCTTTCTTGTTCATCAGAGCTCTGATTACCAATTAGATATTGCTTAAACAGATAGTACAGTCTCTCTGGTGGCGACATATTTTCTGAGTTCGCTAATACCTGCTCCATGTAATTATGGTATTCACTCTCAAGATCTTCATAAATCTCCCAAAAAAGCGCTTCTTTACTGGTAATAAAGGCATAAAGCGATGACTTCTTTATACCCACCCCAGTAGCGATTTTTTCCATACTTGTTGCATCATAGCCATTATTGGCAAATAACATCAGCGCATTTTTTTTAATTCTATCCCTGGTTTGACCGCTCACCCTTTACCTCCATAACCACCAGTTGTTAGGTAAATTGTATTTCACATATTGGAGAAAGTCAACGCTGGCGCTTCCTGCCCTCTATTTGATGAATAGTATTAACGCGTGTATACTAAATATCAAGAGCATTGATAATTCACTTAAACCTACAAGAGTGTCTATAATAATGTGGACACCCGGGGACGTTCCTTTTTTGTCCCTTTAAATGACAAAAAAGGAACGTCCCCACTGTCTACATTGTCTCCTCTAGTGCCTCCTATTAGTGAGGCTATTTAATATTATATATAGAAATCCACCGATAATCAGGCCTCCTAACCAGAGTGCAGCTAAACATAACATAACGGAGTTTATACGCATACTGACCCGAAATACATAAGGTGAAAGAAATATATGGGTCAAATAATATCCGATTGCTAGAACTAAAGCAACAGATACTATTTCACTTAAAGGATGCTCTTTCAAATCCTCTTTTGCAAAATCGGTAAGATTCGCTCGCTGTTCACGCCACAACCATGGGTAATTTATAATTCTTGCAATTAAAATATAAAACAGCATTTTATAAAAAACATCTGCAAACATTGCAAATAGAAATACAACCGCTATCATCATAGTCCCCTTTATCGGACTTATGTAAATCCCAGAAGACTTAAGAATGCTAATTACATATATCAATGTCACAAACATCCCCACAAATGAACATACATTAAAAGTGAATTTATCTTTCATACTACACCTCAAACTAATCACTTTTTATTAACACGCTTCACTGGTAAAACTTTGCAATGAGTGATAGTTAGTAGGAATTTTAAGATAAATGAAGCCAGGGCATTATTCCTGTTTTCATTCTATTAATTTGTTGATCAATAGCTGTATCCAATTATTATATATTTACTTGCAATACGAAAATCCCTGTTAAATTTCTACATAAAATTAACAGGGATTTTCGCCATTTATATATATGGAACGCCCCCACTATCCTACACTTGCTTTGCTTCAACTGTTTACAGAACGAATTGTACTTTTTTCCTTATTATCTTAGCAACAGGCAAAATTGGCTACTTGCTGGTTAATCGTTTATAGGCTTATCATGGGTTGGCAGAATTTCCTGTAATGCTATATAATTAAGTTTGCACTTATACTACTGAGGTGATAGTATGTTTCGTTCGGTATTTAAGGTTTTGACCTTTGCTTGGCTGACTTTTTTCCCGTTGACCGGCATTATGTACTTATTCTATATTGATTCTCCTGAAAAATTCCCGCTGTTTGCTTTTCATAAAGCAGCTATTTTGTTTGCTGAGCTACTTTCAGCCTTTATCGCTTATGCGGCCTATCTGAGCTTTAAAAATAGCCGCAGCGACTTTTTGCGTTATGTATCACTCGGGTACATTGGCTTTGTAACAATCTACGGTTTTCATGGCATTCTCACAGATCACTCTTCACATAACCTGGCCCAGTTTATTATTTTTGGCCCAATCTCCAGGCTCATTATGTCGAGTTATCTTTTTTTAGGTCTGTCTCATTTACGGGTTTTGCAAGAGGAAGTCTCAACCCTACGGCAAAACCTTTTCTGGCCTCATTTTCTGTTATTTTTAGTGATAGCGGGCTGTGCCTTCTTTTACACCCACACTAGTGGTTCTGTTCCTCTTATCCATATTAAATACATTGAATTGGCGGCCTTATTGATTTCGCTTTGCTCGATTATTAAAATTTTAATTTCACCGGCTCGCAGTTACATAATGAAATTCCATCTTGCCGCGCAGTTTTTATTTGTCCAAGCCTCCACGGCTTTCCTGCTTACTACGCCTTGGACTTCCCTCTGGTGGTTTGCCCATCTCATCTCCGGCACCGGCTTTTTGTTATTGGGCTATGCCATTGTCGTGACTTATGAAAGAACGAACTCCTTAGCCGTCGTTTATGATGAAACAATTCTGCACAATCTTCTCAATCGTATTATTGATAATTCACCAATAGGTATACTAGTAGCTGATGCAATGCTTGGCTCCGTACGGTCCAACAAGGAGTTGTCCCGCATGCTGCATTGCGAGAAGCATATGATTAATCCCCGCAGCCTGTTCAACAGTATGAATCTTGATGATACCGCTTTAGCCTCGCTGAATACCGGTTGTGTGGCCGAATGCTCTTTTCAAACGTCGGTACAGGATAAAAAACAATACTTTGAGGCAAAAGTAACCAAGATAACTGATAAGCATGCCGATTGCTACCTTGTCATCCTATTAGATGTCACAGAAAAGTATCTAACCGCAGAAAAAGTAAATTATATGGCAAAACATGATGCCCTAACCGGCTTATCAAATCGCACGCTTTTCCATGAACAGCTGTTGCAGGCCCTTGCCATAACAGACAGCCATCATATATGTGCTTTGCTTCTTGTTGATCTTGACGGGTTTAAAAAAATAAATGATACCTATGGGCATGACGCTGGTGATATTGTCCTCAAAACAGTCGCCCAGAGGCTTAACGCCAGTGTCAGGAAAACAGATACCGTTGCCCGCATGGGCGGTGATGAATTCACCATTATTCTGTCCCATATGGATAATAAATGTGATATCCTGCCAATTACAGAGAAAATTATCAAAGTCTTAGCCCAACCTATTGCTGTCATAGGCGCAGAGGTAGCTGTTACCAGCAGTATAGGTATTAGTATCGCACCTGTCGATGGCACTGATGCGGATCTACTGTTGACCAAGGCTGACTCAGCTATGTATTTTGCAAAACACAACGGTAAAAATGGCTATCATTTTTATCAGGAAACGGATGCCGCCGGCCCTAATGCTCTTTAATATCTTTTCATGTAGTTTAGCTTCATGCCGGTTGCAGTCAATATAAGCGCTATCTCGCCTATGAGATAGCGCTTGTATCTTTTGACAGAATGGCAATGACCTTATGCCATACAGCAACATTCTCTTGATTTCCCCCAACTTTTTTCCCTTATTGGCTTCTGTCAGCCTTACTATTTTGTAGCGATCACTGCTTGGACACAAGGCCCTATCAGCAGACGGTGCTTTCTTTTACAATTAGCAATTTAGTTATTTAATTGGGTTACCTACCCACGGTGAAACCGCCTTGGCATATAAACAGCCTATAAAACAAAAGATACCTCTAGCACAAAGCGGCCAGGCTTAGAAGCGCCAAATTCTGACCAAATCTCATATGCGGTTCCTGCGGCCGCCAGTTTATGGTATTATATAGGCATACTTGTTTTAATGGAGTTCTCTAATTTGACGGAGTTATTCTCTATAATATAAATATAATAATTGAGACTTAGGAAGGGATTAGGAATGAAAATTGGCTTTTTTGACTCTGGTATTGGCGGCCTTACTGTTCTTGGTCACGCTTTAAAAATACTCCCCTTTGCTGATTACATTTACTACGCTGATATTGAGCACTTGCCTTATGGGGAAAAATCGAAAAATGAAGTAAAACACTATGTACAAACCGGTATGGAATATATGGATAAAATCAAAGTAGATGCCGTAGTGATCGCTTGCAATACGGCAACAAGTGTTGCAGCCGGAAAATTGCGCAAGAATTATAGTTTCCCTATTATTGGCATGGAACCGGCTGTAAAGCCAGCTGTTGCTCATTGTAAAGAAATAAGCAAAAAGGTATTGGTTTTAGCAACCAGCCTTACTCTGCGGGAAGAAAAATTCAATCAATTGATTCATAGACTTGATGCGGCAGAAATGGTGGATACGATGGCGTTAGGCGGCTTGGTAGTGTTTGCCGAGCAGTTTAAGTTTGACACTCCGGAAGTGCATCAGTATTTACAAAATAAATTTGCCCCATTAACCTTAGCTGATTATGGTGCTGTTGTTCTTGGCTGTACACATTTCCCACTATTCAGCAAAGTTTTGCAGCAAGCGTTTCCAGAGGAAACTACTTTTTTTGACGGCAGTGCGGGAACTATAAATCACCTGGCAGACATATTAAAGCAAAAAGGAGTAGCACCCAATATAGACGATAAAATTAAGTTTGTCATTACAAATGGCAAACTCCCGCCCAGCGATATTGATTATAAGAAAATATTGCAAACTTATTTGCATAGCATTTAAAACAAAAGCATTCTGCCTTGATCAAGGCCACCCTGGAGCTGGAACTAGGTAATCTTCTCTCATAGAGAAAGCAGCCTGCCGTCGATCACGATTCTGCATGCCGGGAATAACGGCAAAAGAAAAGAGCAATGTGTCTCACTGCCCTTTAACTCCATGGATTAAGGTTCAATTGCATTCCAGCTCATAGTACTCATTGTTAGCATTTGCTCAGGTGCCGGTGGGACTGCCTGCTATGCGCAAGCAGTCCCTGCATATCCATCTACCAGTTAATCAAAACACTTATGCGTGCACAGGGCCAAACCGCCCGGACCGGAGACACCGGTTACTGTTCCCAAGAGGGCGCCGAAAGTAGTAAACACAGCCACTTGCCCAACAGCGGAGATAAACAGCCTGGTTTCACTGGAATCAAGGGCTATCTGGTCAACACCAAAAAAGGATCTGATCTGAAGGCCGTGAGCAAAGGAACGCGCCAGGGCTAAGGCTCCTGAAACCGGGTCGAAGGTAAAAATATAAACGTCACTCGATCCCAGCACAAATAAATGCCTGCCATCCCGGGAAATAGCCATGCTTTGCACCGGGCCAGCTGTCGGCACAGTGCTGATCAAGCTGATATTGTCCGACCTGGCGGTACTCAACACACTGACTGCGCCAGTAAAATTGGCTACAAAGGCAAATTTGCCGTCGGGGCTGAAATTAATGTTAATAGGGCTTTCCCCGGCCGGAAATAGCTGTCCGGTGTCTGTGAGGTCACCGCAGCGGTCAATCATAAACCGATGGACGCTGTCGTTATTTGTTACAGCAGTCAGGACCAGTCCGCTACACGTGGGCGATATAGCAACAGCTTGCGCACTGGTGGGTAGTGTGGAGGCAAAAGTATTTGTTTTCAGGTCGTAAGCTACAATAGCTTGATCTTCCCCTGAGCCATCTACACTCAATGCAAACATGTCATCAGGGGTGATCTGCACATCTTCAAGAAAGGTAGTGGTAGTGGCACTGCCTGCCACTCGGGCCGGAATTCCACTCACATCGATTTGAAAAATAGTTTTGCTCGCGAAAGAGCTTACAACTGCCCGCCGGCAATCGCTCGTCAACGCTACATCGATAACATCTGCATCTAAGGGGATATGCTGCAGATACGTCAACGTATCGGTGTCAAAAACACTGACCCTTCTGGCTGAAGAATCTGCAATAACACCAAAATGTTTTTTAAAATACGGCATTGTATCAATTCCTCCATTTTATAAGATAATTAGGGACTAATTTAATATATATTATGTAAATTACATGCAATGTGTTCTTGTTTACGCAAAAGAAAAGCAGCACCCCATTGGAGGTGCTGCTTTATGTTTCAGGAACGAAGAACCTTGGGCGTACGGGAAGCTCGAGCCCCAGAGAGGAATTAGTGATCCGATTTGAGGCCGGCCCCGCACATAGGGATCAAACAATCAGCTATTTTGCCGTTTATTTCACAGTAATTTAAATAAGCGGCATACGTGGCTGCTGTTGTATGCTCGCAGTAGATGCCCTTGGCGGCCAGCGCCGCTCGGGCTGCCATAATCTGCTTCTCCGGCGCCGTAATCATCTCGATATTGTATTTATAGGTGTATTCCAAAATTTCGTCACCCCGCATAGGTACGCCGATAGCAATTCCCTCTGCCAGTGTCGGCAAAGGGGTGACTGCAGCCGGATGTTTAGCTCCGGTCAGCACTGCTCTGACGAAGGGATCACAGAACTCGCTTTGAACGGCTATAATATGGGGCATTTTCTCGATGACATCACTTGCAAGAAGTTCTTCCAGGGCCTTTACAATGCCGATGAATAGCGTGCCATTTCCCAGCGGGACAAAAATATTGGCCGGAATTCTGTGCAGTTGCTCATAGACTTCGTAAATATAGGTTTTAGTACCTTCGTAGAAAAACGGATTGTACACATGATTTGCGTAATACTTTCCCTCTGTATCTACTTTTGCCCGACAGGCATCAGCACAATTATCTCTCGTACCGGGGACAATATTGACGCGGGCGTTGTGGGATCTGATCATATCAATCTTGTTGGGTGATGTCCCTTCAGGAACAAAAATTTCACAGTCAATACCTGCTTTTGCACAATAGGCCGCCACACTATTGCCGGCATTGCCGCTGCTGTCTTGTACGACAGAATCTACACCAATGGCTTGGCAATGAGCGATTAAAGCAGCAGCGCCCCTATCCTTGAAAGACAACGTTGGCATGAAATAATCCATTTTCAGCAACACATCTTCATTTAACTGAATTATAGGTGTCATGCCTTCACCTAAGCTGATATCCCGCCATTGCTCACCTTCTAATGGCAGGAAAGCACGATAACGGAAGAGGCTCCAGGTATCTTGGTCGACTAAAGAAATATCAAACTTAGGGGGCTTATAATCCAGTTTCCACAGGCCGCCACAATTGCATTTTGAATTTCGTGTCGTTACATCCACTGCTTCCCCGCATTTTGAACAAATGTATTTCATTTTTTATCAACCTCCGCTATGGCTTCGATTTCTACAAGGCATCCGAAATGAAGTTTACTTACCGTACAACAATTCTGGCAGGTTTATGTTCACCCAAGAATTCAGCATAAAATAGCCAACTACATAGTTGGCTAACTTGATTCAGTCATTCATTATCAGGAGTACAGATATCATATAATTCCAATAAACTTGTGATTGTATAGGTACTTTGAATTTCTGCAGAGTATTGTTGTGACTTTCTGTTAATCCAGCAGGTATCAATTCCTGACAAAATGCCACCTTTGATATCGGTATTTAATGAATCGCCAATAATAAGTGCTTCTTTTTTATCAAAATCTTTAATATGCCGCATCACGTAATCGAAAAACTCTGTTGACGGTTTTTGAAAGCCAATGCTTTGAGAATCAAAAATGTCTTCAAAAAATTCATATAATCCCGCTTGCTTCAAGCGCTTTATCTGAGTTTTGGTTATACCATTAGTAATGACAAATAGACGGTGGGATGCGGATAAGCTTTGGCACACTTCTAAAGCGCCTTCCATATGCTGACATCCATTGCCTAAAAGCTCTCGATACTGATTCTCCCACTCCAGTCCATCCACGACGGTTCCCAGTTGTAACATAGTTTTAGAAAATCTGGAGCTTAACACATCGTCTAATCGAATATGGCCATTTTCATAATCAGCCCATAGTTGTTTGTTGACCGAATTATATATTTGAAACAACTCAGCAGAAAAAGTATAGCCGTATTGCTGAAACAATTTGTTTAATGAGTCAGTTTCATGAGCGCCGAAGTCTAACAAGGTGTCGTCTAAATCAAACAAAAGTATTTTATAACTCATTTTTCCTCCTCAAAATATAAATTAGCTGTCAGCTTTTAAAAGTTTAAAACTTTTTAAACCGGTGCTTGCAAACCATTATATTCAATCTAAGCAAGGATACATCTGCCTGCTCTTATTTAATTAGTATAACACAAACTCCTACGTGTTAGAACTTTCTTACTAATGGCGGCAAATCGCAGCCCTATACTCAGTTTGTTCATAAGCCCCGGTAAATTTTTCTCCGCGCTTAGTCTTCTTTCCGGATTAAACCGTGTTGTAAAGAGGTTGAATAATCCCCCAACGTGATACTTATCGGCTCAGTTTATTGTGAGCCGGCTCTTTTCACCAAGCAATTATTCCGGTAAAATTTATTGTAAAATATAAAACAAAAACAAAGGGGTGTACTATGTATGATAACTATAGGCATCTTAATTTTTGATCAAGTCGAAGAATTAGATTTTGTTGGCCCATTTGAAGTGCTTAGCTACGTTAACAAAATACAGCCAAACAGCACAAAAGTCCTGCTGTTAGCTGAATCGTCCGCTGTAGTCCAGGCCTTTAACGGGATGAGGATACTTCCAGATACCACTATAAACAGTTGCCCCCAACTTGATGTATTAATAGTTCCCGGCGGTAAAGGACGGTTAGGGGCGATGAAAAATGCCATAATAACAGAGTTTATTCAAAAACAAACATCCACTGCCCAGTACATCGCGTCGGTCTGTACAGGAGCCTTCCTGCTGGCAGAAGCAGGCTTACTAACGGGCCGGAAAGCAACCACTTATCATACAGCTTTCCCCGAGTTAGAGGCCTATTCTGTCCAAGTCCTGCCGTCCAAGGTGGTCCAGGACGGCAACCTCATAACCGCCGGCGGGGTGAGTTCGGGACTTGAACTTGGCTTTTATTTATTAAGGGAATTATTTAATGCCCCCCTTTCCCAGCAAGTCGCAGATAAAATTGAATATAACGTTGATGTCAATAATCTGTAACGCTTAATGCCAAAAACCTTTATAACAAACAATAAACAAGCCATAGCTGATATAGCTATGGCTTCATTTCGCCAATTTTTTTACTTGTTTTCCCGGCGACAGAATACTTAATGCACAAGCGGTGTTGACCAAATCATAGCAGCAAAGGAGCCTCCCACTCTCACTAAAAAGGCGGAAGAAAATCAAGTATTGCTTTAACAAGGGTAAACACCAGTGCTCCCCAAATCGCCTTACTCATTCGCTGCTGAGTCGTCATGCCTTTGCGGAATATGGGCAGTACATAATACATGAAAGCCGCAAAAACAAGAAATGCAATTATATAATTACCAAATTCTCTCATACTAGTACCTTCCCTTAAACGCAGCGGACAGCTTTTTTTCGTCCCTACCTGATATTGCGTATCTGTTACAAATTAAAATGCCAGTGGACGGAGTTCCGGAAATTTCTTAAGAAACTACAAACCGTTTTAATTGTTTTTTTAAGTATTGTTCCAACATCGCTGCTTGACTAACCAGATATACACCGCCAAGTACTAAACCCAAGCCCATAAAGGAATAACCTGATACATATTCTGCTAAAAAATAATAGCCGACAAATTGAGCAATAACCGGTGAAATATAGGTCCAGGTGGAAGGCAGCAGCGGGCCTGCCTGACGCACCAGCCAGTAGTACGAGCCATGCCCGGCCAGGGACCCGAATACGACAAGATATAGCCAGGAATAAGATACCTTATAATTAATAAACACCTCTGCCGGTTCAGTAATTATCGACAGCACCACCAGCATAAGCCCGCCAATTACCATCTGCCAGCCATTCAGCACAAACGGGTTACAGCCGGCTGCCAGGATGGTTTTGGATCTCATTGTGCCGAAAACACAGCCAACCTCTGCCGCCAGTATCACCAGCACCGCTAAAACCGCTTCTCTGGTTACGTCCATTCCCAATGCAGGCAGTACAGCAACCATCACCCCGGTAAAGGATATAAGCAAGCCGCCGCCTTTAAGCCAAACACTTTCCCTAACCCCCTGGAACCATTCTACGATACCAATCATAATCGGTGTCGTTGCTGCCAGCAGCGCCGCCACACTTGAGGAAATATACCGTTCCCCCCAGTATAAGCAGCCAAACATAACAGCTGTCATAAACGTGCCAACAAGCAAAATATCCTGCCGGCTGCCATGATCCACACCGATTTTGCCATTCGTCATTTTAACGGCAGCCAACACAATTACCCCGGCAGCGAAAAACCGTGTGCCGGCAAAAAGAAACGGTGGCGCCCCGGCGTCAATACCAACTTTAATAGCCAGAAACGTCGTACCAAAAATCAGACACATTAAGCCATATATTACATACATAACATTTCCCTCTTTTCCGTTATATAACATTAGTGTATATTAGTCTTATAAAATCACTATTTTGCTATAACAGTCAAGAGATGCCTATAACAGTTGGAGGGAGCATGAAAATTTCTGTCAATCGCCAAAGTACAGTTTCTATTCGCGAACAAATTTATCTGGAAATTGCCCAGCGTATCCGCTCCGGTTTATTGGAGCCCAATTTTAAACTGCCCTCGGTGCGGGAACTCGCGCAAGAATTGAATGTTAGTTTAGTAACCGCACATCAAGTATATAAAATGCTTGATAACCATGGCCTGACCGAGACCCTGCGCGGTAAGGGGACCTTCGTACGCGCTCTGAAAAACAATACAGTAGAAACAAATCCTGCCGCTGCTTTTGACTGGCAGCTCTCTATTCCCGACTACCTCCCCCGCGCTAGCTTCTGGAGTCAAAGTGCAGTGCGGTTACCGGCAAATATATTAAATCTGGCAGATGCCTGCGTACATCACTCCTTGCTGCCTGTTCATTTAATTCAGACAGCGATCCGTGAGACCCTTGATAAATATCCCGATGCGTTGGGACGCTATTCTAACTTTCAGGGAGATCGCGATTTCCTGCTTGCGCTGGCTGACTATTTAAAATCATTGGCCATTCATCTCAAACCTCACCAAATGCTGGTCACGAATGGCACGCAACAAGGTATTGACCTGTTTGCCCGCACCTTTCTCGGGCCTGGTGACACAATTGCCGTGGAAACGCCCTGTTTTTCCGGGGCAATTGATGCCTTTCGCTTATCGCATGCCACTCTGCAGCCTATCCCCATTGACAAAAACGGCATGCGGATCGACATACTGGAAGACCTCGCACCACACATTCGCCTTAAAGCCATTTACACGGTGCCAACAGGCCAAAACCCGACCGGGGCGATCATGTCCCTGTCCCGTCGCCAGGATCTCCTAAACTTCGCCCGGGAGCATAATGTTTTGATTTTAGAAGACGAACCACATCGGGAACTGGAAATGGCCCGCATCAAAAACTCGGCCTTGCCGCCACCACTAAAGATGCTCGATACAGACGGCCGCGTGATCTATCTTAAAGGATTTAGCAAATTTCTGTTTCCCGGCATACGGCTTGGCATCCTGGCAGCAGACGGCAGCATTTACAATCGCCTGCTGGCAGTCAAGTCTATTGCCGATCTGGGCTCTCCCCTATGGCTGCAGAAATCCCTGGTGCCCTTCTTTCAAAGCCCTCAACTCCTACGGTCAATCAGCAAACTAAGCTCTTTACTGGATGCACGCCGCCAAGATGTCCTGCAAACACTGGATCGCCGTCTTGATCCGTGCATTATTCGCCCTGAACAATCTGCCGGGCTGCACTTATGGCTCACGCTGCCGCCAGGGATTCATACTGATAATTTAATTCCTGAAGCCCACCAACGGGGTATACACTTTCTTCCGGGTTCGATTTTTTATCCAGGCGAACCCGAGACGAATCATCTACGGATTTGTTGGACTAACCTTGCCGATGCAGATTTGCCATCAGCCCTGGCAATACTTTGCGGACTGCTCAACGATGCAGTCCATAACTAGCCAATATTTTATACCCACCCAGATGTTTCGCCCGTTTGGGCAGTCATAAGCATTGCCTTTACAAGACAGCCTTCTAAAAAAGCCAGACATTCAAACTCCAGGAACAGGGACGCATGTTTGTCAAACAACACCTGCACTTCACAGGGAAATTCATTATCGCCATCATAATAAATAATTTGAAGGCCAATTTTGGGCAATACTTGCAAAAGCCATGAATAGCCGCCCGATTTCAGTTTGCCCTCATAAACTCCGCCTAATCTGACCATAGTTTCACTGAACAACGCATAATTTCCCCTAAATATTTTACCGAGCGGATCTGTCATCCATTTTAGATTTCCGCTGAAAACGGTTGCTGCACCAAGATGATAAGAAATGGGCACATAGGAAAACGCAGGTTCACCCACGCCTGACGACAAGGTATAGTAGGCCAGCACACTGCGGTTGTTAACATTAACCGGCTTACCGTCCACCGGCGTAACCCCGTGGGCACTTATTTCGTAGGCCCGTCCAAGAAAATTGACAGATAATACCCCGGCCGTCTGCAGTGTGAGACCAAGTCGCCCGGCAATCTCTATCAGATCACAATTGCTCAATTTGGGTATAAGGCTTTGATAAATTTGCTCATAGCCACTACTACTCATAAGCTACTCCTTTTTTGGATTTCCAGCCGCTTTTCACAGCCTCTGCAGTCGCCGCCCCCACTGCCAACTCATCGCAGCGTTCATTCATGGGGTTACCCTGATGCCCTTTTACCCACCGCCAGGCTACCCGGTGCATACTATTTAACCGGTCAAGCTCCTGCCACAATTCCTGATTAAGAACCGGTGTACCGGCCTTTGTAATCCAGCCTGTCCGTTTCCACTTGGCAACCCAGCCTTCGGCAAAACCCTTCCGTAAATATTGGCTGTCAGTATGTAAAAAGATATCTGCCGGCTTATCGAATAATCGCAAGGCTTCAATGGCTGCCCTCATTTCCATCCGGTTGTTGGTTGTTGCTGCTTCTGCCCCGGTCAATTCTTTAACTTGCCCGTTAGCCTGGATAACGGCAGCATAGCCGCCAGGACCGCCAGGATTCTGTAAACAGGAGCCGTCAGTGTAAATAACGATACTGTCTTTGTCGTATTCTATCGGCGCCGAAACCGGCGGAGCCATCTTTTCCGGGCTGCGTTTGCGGGGCTTGCCGGCAGGCGTGGCCTGGTTCTGCAGGTGGCCGCCAAGAAACCCTGCCGCCTCGGCTTCGGTGACAAACCCTTTAAAGCTGGCCTTGGGATAGCCGTCTACCTGTGCTTTGCACTCTTCCCAGGTACGGTAAATACCGGGAACACGGCCTACTCTTACAGCATAAAAATGCTTAGCCATTATGTCTCTCCTTTTCATAATTAAAACTGATGTGAGTTGGTTAGGGACTTTGCCTGCAGACATGTACTAAAATTAAAACTACAAAACCGGGAAGATTTTTCGCCATCCCCCAGGTACAATTAGGCTAAAAAAGGAGAGAAGGCAATTATGAACAACACAATAAAAACATACTTTAATCCTGGCTGCGCTCTAAGCATGTATAAACCCGAGAACGAAAATAAAATATTACATTTTTTGAATGAAACCTACGGGGCAACGGCACTCCACAAAATATGCTGCCGCCATGCGCCACAGCTGGAAGCAGACTCGTTGATAATCAATGTCTGTGCAGGCTGTGATAGGCGTTTCAGCAGCTTGTACGCGGGCATATCCACAATTTCTTTATGGGAGGTCCTGGATGGGATGGATGCCTTTACATACCCGGATCATACAGGCTTAACGGTATCGGTACACGATGCCTGCCCGGTACGGGGAAAACCACAAGTACACCTGGCAGTACGAAGTTTGTTGAAAAAAATGAATATTACTATTGTAGAAACTAAGTTTCACGGTTCTCAGTCCCTATGCTGCGGAGACGATTTCTATCCGACGCTGCCAGTGGACAAGGTCCATGAGAAAATGAAAGAACGGGCCGATTCGATGCCTTGCACAGAAGTTTGCGTCTATTGTATTTCTTGTATCAAATCCATGCATATCGGCGGCAAAACGCCAAGGTATTTGCTTGATCTCCTGATGAACGAAACAACAGAACCGCAGGTATATGATACTGTACAGTGGCATAACCAGCTGCAAGAGTATATTGATAAACACTGATACTCAGCAAATTTCAATATAAACATACAAAACTCCTGCCACTTCAATTGCCTGACAGAAGTCTTATTGTGCTCACAGCCACTATGTCAACATTGCTCAACTCATCTTTTTACATTCAGAGCCGATGGATAATAAAATGCGCCTGGGTAACCCGTGCCGGGCCACCAGGCGCATCCTATTATTTACCTTATCCCCTTATGAACTGCTAAGTCAATCTATTGATAGACCACACCGTCCCGGACGAAGCGCCGCCTACATCAAGTGCAATGCTTAGCCCATCTGCCTCATAGAAAAGACCGATAACATCACCTGCGTTCAATTGAACTTCTCCCGCCAGTGTAATCGCACCATTGCCCAGGATTGCACGCAAGGTTAAGACCAAAGCTACGTTGACATCTAATACAGGAAACAATCCTGTAATTAAATTGGTTACTGTGGGGCTGGTTCTGCGGACTGCAAAAGCGGGGTTAGTGCCGGCACCAAGGGCAATGCTTATCGCTGCCGTAGTAGTGTAGTTGATGGTTGCTTGAATAGAGTAGACTCCGGTAGTCGGGACTGTGTAGTTTCCTGTCGTTTCGTTAAAGGTAGCGCTATCAAAATAAGGTGCCGTGACAGTCCAGCCTGTGAGCTGCGTACTCGCTGAAAGTGAGAATGTGGGAAGAAAAGCGGAAAATCCTTCTTGAGTCACAGTGGGACCGGTTACGCCTGTCGCGCCGGCAACACCTGTTGCTCCTGTTGCTCCTGTTGCGCCTGTTGCGCCTGTATCTCCGGCTCCGGCCAGCATCATATAATCCGGCGAGGTTTCCGGTGTGCCTGTCGGCGGGGCCGTATTTACCATAAAGGTACTCCCATTATACGTTACCACTTGATTGTCTGGATAGGTTGGCGAAGTGGCTAAGTCAAATGCTACGACTCCAGCCAAACCGGCTCCGGCAGGCCCAGTATCACCGGTGGCTCCAGTAGCTCCTGTAGCTCCTGTAGCTCCTGTAGCCCCTGTAGCCCCCGTTGCTCCGGTAGCTCCTGTAGCCCCTGTTTCCCCCGTAGCCCCTGTGTCCCCCGTAGCCCCTGTAGCTCCGGTAGCTCCTGTAGCCCCTGTGTCCCCCGTAGCCCCGGTAGCTCCGGTAGCTCCGGTAGCTCCTGTAGCC
>JAEWGR010000189.1 GCA_023388195.1 Bacillota bacterium | reverse complement strand
CCCTCCTGAATCAAATCCAGGAACAGCATGCCACGCCCAACATAACGTTTGGCAATACTGACTACCAGCCTTAAGTTAGCCTCAGCCAGACGGCGTTTAGCCTCCTCATCCCCTTGTTCCATACGTTTGGCCAGTTTAATTTCCTCGTCAGCAGTTAAAAGCGGTACCCGACCTATCTCTTTAAGGTACATCCGTACAGGGTCATCGATACTAATGCCTTCAGGAATGGTGAGATCTATATCTACTTCTTCGGCCGTTGATTCAATCTCAGACATGTCTGGGCCTTCAATCAGTTCAACATCCGGAACTTCGTCAACAATCTCAATACCTTTGTTACTAAAGATTTCATACATATCATCAATCTCATCAGGGCTCATATCTTCAGTTTGCATGGTATCCATAATCTCAGAATACGTTAGTACACCACGTTTTTTACCCTTGTGCAAAAGTTCATTGACTTGCTCACCTGACGTATTTTTCTTATCGGCCATAGTTTTCCCCCCTTCCTCTGGCAATTGACAGTAATAAATTATACAGTATTTGACTATTAGTGATGTAATTTGCTAATTTCATGTTTAATTCGCTGACTTTCCGCCAATTCCTGCAGAAAGCTACTATCCCCCATGCGTTCTAATTCATCGGCCATTAGCCGGTGTTGTTCATACAGTGCGGTCAGATGCGCCAACCGGATGGTTTTAATACAGTCTTCAAGAAATTTGACCACATCATCAAATTGTATATCCATTAACATAATATGTGAAAACTCAATCTTTGCTTTTTCACTTAGGTTATCTACACCGGCGTGGATTATTGCCTGTGTTATATTTTTTTCCATATTATACGCAGTAAATATAAATTTAATAATCTCTTGCTGTAGTACGCCTTGTATTTCTTGTGGTGAAATTTTAGACAGAACATAAGGAATAAGCGTTAAATCATCGCACAACAGCCTGATAAGCTGTCGTTCCGCCTGCAAGACGGCGGGAGGAATCTGCTTATACAAGAGGGCAATATTTATAGTTTTCCCGTTTTTTACATTTTTATCCTTTTTCAGTTGGACGATATACTTTGTTATCTCACTTCGTAACGCATTTTCATCAACGGCAAGTATCTGAGACAAGCGGGTAATGTGAGCGTTTACCTCAACTGAGTTATCGGCTTCAGCTAAAACTGGCACTAATTTGCCGACAACAGCAATTTTTCCTTGTACTGTAGAATAATCACCTGATTTCAGAGCCCGGTCAAGTTGATAATCCAATAGCGGTTGAGCCGATGTCAGCAGCTTATTAAAAGCGGCGGCACCATGTTTCCTGATAAATTCATCAGGATCTTTACCATCAGGTACAGACACAATCTTAATGGCTGCCCCCAGTGCTCTCACCGTTTCCAGTGCACGAACGGTAGCATTTTGCCCGGCAGCATCACTATCATAAGAAAACAACAGCTCGGCATTAAGTTTAATGAGATTTCTGGCTTGTTCAGACGTGAAGGCGGTGCCTAATGATGCTACAACATTTTTGATACCCTGACTATAAAGTGTGATAACATCCATATAGCCTTCGACAATAATAACCTGGCCCGAGTCGCGGATATGTTTATATGCATGCTCAAACCCAAATAAGACCTGCCGCTTATTAAAAATTTCCGTCTCGGGTGAATTGAGGTACTTGGGTTGACTATCGTCCAAAACCCTGCCCCCAAAACCAACGATGCGCCCCCGGACATCAGTTATCGGGAACATGATCCGGCTGCGAAACCTGTCATACACCCCATCCCCTGAAGTGCGGGCAGCCGATAAGCCTGCTTTCAATAATATAGTAAGGGGTACACCACGTTCAGAGAAGGTCAATGATAGTCTATCCCATGCCGGCGGAGCAAACCCTAGTTTAAAGAAATCAATCATTTCGGCGGTGATACCACGGTTAGTTAAATATTCGCGGGCCGCTTTGCCATAATTGGTTTTAGTCAGACAGGCATGAAAAAAATCTCTGGCCAGCTCATTTACCTGATATATTTTCGCAAGCTCCTGATCACGGGCTTGCTCACGCGGCGATCTCTCCTTTTCGGGCAAAGGAATATTCATTTTTCTCGCCAATAATCTTACGGCTTCGATAAAGGTAATATTCTCAACCTTCATTAAAAAATTGAAAACATTGCCTCCGGCCTGACACCCAAAACAATAGAAAAAACCTTTATCAGGTGTGACCGAAAAAGATGGCGTCTTCTCATGATGGAAGGGGCAGCATCCCCAATAATTTTTCCCCTTCTTTTTTAGTGATACATAATCGGACACCACGCCGATAATATCACTCTCTGACCGCAATCTATCGAGAAAATCATCGAAAACTGCATCCTTCATAAAATTCACCTTATCCTGGCAATGGCAATTCCCTGCGTTTGATTTTGCGGGTTTCAAAATATGCAAATAGTTCCAAGCTTTGACTTTATTCTACATTAAGACAAATATTCCTGCCAGAGGGATTGCAAGTCATAAAAGTTGTTTACAAAGCCTTTCTTATCATCTTTTAATTTAATAATTATTATTCAATATAAATGACAAAATTCCTCTTTTAGATCTTGACAAAGGAGAACATTTTTGCTCATTAGGAAAACTTGGCTTGTGTCAAGTCCTTAAGACGCCGACAGAAGCCTAAGATTTTCCTTATCCCTTAGATTAGGGTATTGAATTTTACAAGACTTGGTGGGGCTCCTTATAGCGCGCAAAGTTGTTACATTCCACAGGAGAAAAAACGCAGAGCTTTCATGTAAGCTCTGCAATCTATCTTGCTACCCCCCAGGTAGACGGAATGAATAATTTTTCAAACTGTTTGATGGCATATAAATCGGTTAAGCCGGCAATATAATCTACTACAATTGTTTGTAGCCCCCATTGGTCTTCCCGTTCCAAAAATTCCTGCGGCAGGCTGCCGGGGTTATTCATATAGTAGTCAAATAGCTTGCTGACAATATATTTGGCCTTTTTCCGGTCAGGTTCAAGTTCATCCGAGTGATAGATTTTTTTAAACATAAACTCCCTGAATTCACTCATAGCCGCCTTGACCCGCGGCGATATAATTATTTCGTTCCGCCCTTCAGATGCGGTGATAATATCTGATACCATCACCGTTATCATATGGGAAGGATTGATGCCCAGCACGTTACTTACAGATGCTGGCAGGTATTCCGGCTTCAGCATGCCGGCACGAATGCCATCATCATAATCGTGGCACAAATAGGCGATACGATCCCCGCTCCGTACGATTTTTCCTTCCAGGGTAAAAGGGGCATTATCGCCGGTATGGTTCAAAATACCATCTTTCACCTCAGCCGTCAGATTGAGGCCCTGGCCGTTCCGTTCGAGATATTCCACCACCCGCAGGCTTTGCTCGTTATGATTATAATGACCGATGAGATCCCGTAACGCATACTCACCGGCATGACCAAACGGAGTATGGCCAACATCATGACCTACAGCTATGGCTTCAGTTAAATCTTCATTTAGCATAAGGCCACGGGCAATTGTCCGGGATATCTGGGCCACTTCCAAACTGTGGGTCATGCGCATACGATAATGGTCACCGGGAGATATGTATACCTGGGTTTTGTGTTTAAGACGCCGGAAAGACTTGCTGTGTATGATCCGGTCACGGTCCCGTTGAAAGGCGGTCCGGAAGTCGCACATCTCTTCGTCCCGCTCCCGTATAGCATCCTGACTTTTGGCAGCATATTTTGACAAAATCCTGAATTCCTGCTCCTCGATCCGTTCGCGCACGTTCATACCTGCAAACCCCCTTCCTACTACCAGTATTATAACATTATTTACCTGTATATGATAGCTAACCGGCCTTAATGACTGCCATTGACGCCAGAAGGTCGAGCGCTGCATATTTTGCCAGAGACATTTTCTTATATAATTTGCTATAATAATGTAGAAAGGAGCGAATGCAATGAAGGTTAATAAAATATTGATAGTGTTATCTACTTTTTTACTATTTATTCTGTCTACAGGCATTGCTTCAGCCGCAAAACCTGTTATCACTGCTGATCATACATACTTTGATATAAATTCAGGCCAATATATTTTAAATGGCAATGTTTATATTGAAGTAAGAAACCGGATTATTACCGCCGGCCATGCCAGAGTTAACCCAGCTACTTTTGAAGTCTGGGGAACAGGCGGCATTACGGTACAGCAACGGGATATCCATTTTACCGGTGACAGTGTTTACGTCTATGGTTCCAGGTCACAGGCCAGAATTGACGGCGGGGTAAACCTGTCCCGGTCAGGACTCGCCATTAGTGCTGACAATGCCGATTTTAACTGGCGCACCCGAGTTGCCGTTTTTAACGGTAATGTTCAGGTTACTCAAGGTGGCAGCACCTGGACTGCCGATTCTGTAAGCTATAATGTTGATACAAATTGTTTCTTATAAGTCAAAACAGCCCTGGCATGAACAAAATGGTTTGCCAGGACTGTTTTTTCTTTATTTACGCTTTGCCAGTTTATTTTTTTGCACTACTTCCAATATCCGATTAGCGGTCTCTTCAATCGCCTTGTTTGATACATCAATCACCGGACAATCCAACCGGCGCATAATGGAACGGGCATAATCAAGCTCTTCATGGATGCGCCCGATATTGGCATAGCTGGCATCAGGCGCCAGCCCCATGGTTTTTAACCGTTCGCAGCGAATTTCGTTAAGTTTAAATTTATCAATAATCAGCCCCACAATCTGATGGGAAGGCACCTGAAAAAGTTCTTGCGGCAATGGTGCTTCCGGCACCAGCGGCACATTCGCAACTTTAACCTTCTTATGGGCTAAATACATACTAAGCGGGGTTTTTGAAGTGCGCGATACGCCAATAATGACAATATCGGCTTTTAAAAGTCCCAAGGGGTTTTTGCCATCATCATATTTGACGGCAAACTCTACAGCCTCTACCCGCTTAAAGTATTCCTGATCGAGTTTATGGATTAACCCCGGTTTAAGGCGCGGATTCATACCGGTAACTTTTTGCACTGCATGAATCATAGGTCCCATGATATCAATTGTAGGAATATTATGGGCCTGAGCTTGTTCCAGCAAGGCTTCACGCAAATCAGAAGAAACCAGCGTATGGCAGATGACACAGTCATGGTTTGCCGCTTCCCGCACTGTTTCAGCGATCTGTTCCACCGAGGTGATATACGGGATTCTAATAATATCAAATTCTCCGGTATTAAACTGACTGGCCGTAGCCCTTGCCACCATCTCGGCAGTTTCACCAAGTGAATCTGATAATGCATAAATAACCGGCAGGTTAGCTATAATAGTTCCCCTCCTTTTCCCTCGCCAAGTTCAACAAATAACCTGGCGATATTAGTTTTTGTAAGCCGCCCGATCACCTCATAGGCTTTTCCCGGGGTGTTCAGTGAAACAACAGGCAAACTGTCCACCTCATTATCGATGATTTTTTTTGCGGCTGTTAAAACAGATTCGTCCGGCGTTGTTACAACAATCTTGGGCATTGGCGTCATCAGTACTTTGACCGGCATTTTATGAAGGTCACTCCCCCCCATAGCTACCTTCAGCACATCTTTACGGGACACAACACCCGCTAAAATTCCGCCTGTTTCTACGACAAACACGGAACCAACATCTTCAAGAAACATAGTAACAACAGCATCATAGGCACTGGTACCTGCCGTCACAACAACAGGTACTGACTGTACATCCTGCACTTTTATCCGGCTTACTTGCTCGGTTAGCAGGTTACTGGCATTTTTACCGGTGTAATAGTAGCCTACTTTAGGACGGGCATCAACCATACCGGACATCACCAGGATAGCTAAATCAGGTCTGAGGGCCGCACGGGTTACATTAAGGCGTTCGGCGATCTGTTCACCGGTAATAGGTCCCAGCGTTCTGACCATCTCAGCAATTTTCTCTTGCCGCGGCGATAATCCCAATAACAGCCCCCCTCTTATTTCAGTGTTATATAATTAGGCAACAACAATTTTCGATACATCGGCAGTATTCCCTGCCAGACCGGCTATCGCTTTTAGTAAAGCCAGACGGTTATTTTTTACAGCTTCATCCTCAACCATTACCATAACTGCGCCGAAAAAGCCGTCAATGGGTGCGGCCAGATTTGCAAGCCGGCTAAGGATACCCTGGTAATTTTTCTCTTTTTCATATTGGACAATCTCATTATGCGCTTCTACATAGGCTTTATATAAAGCATGCTCAGCCTCGGTTGTAAACAAACCGGGATCTACAGCCTGAGAGCCGGCATTTTTTGCTAAATTACCCACCCGTATCAGAGCCTGAACCGCTTTTTTCATCGCACTGGTCTCACCTGCCGCCGCCATGGCTTTAGCCCGCAGCCAGGTATCATAGATATCATCAATCCCGGCAGCCAGTACAGCGTCAATCAGATCATATTTTAGCCCATCATCGGTTAGGATGTTTTTAATTCGCAGACGGAAAAATTCCAGCAATTCCGCCAATAGCTTTGCCCTGCGTTCACTGCCGGTAATGCCCAGCAGATTCATTGCTGCTTCTGTTATCGCCGCCAAAGAAACGTGATACCCGGCATCTATTAAAACATTGACAATGCCAAGCGCCTGCCGCCGTAATGCGTATGGATCCTGCGAGCCTGTCGGCACAAGTCCACGACTGAAAGTAGCAACAATATTATCCATTTTGTCGGCAATACTGATTAACCGTCCGGCCATTGCCTGCGGCAATTGGTCGCCGGCAAACCGCGGCAGGTAATGTTCAAATACGGCTTCGGCCACAGGCTGTGACTCACCGCTGAGCAGTGCGTATTCCCGGCCCATGACTCCCTGCAGCTCCGTAAATTCATTGACCATACCTGTCACTAAATCAGCTTTGGCTAAATGGGCACTGCGGTTTACAATCGTAAGTTCTCCCGGGCTGATGGCAAGCATTTGCCCGATTCCGGCAGCCAATTGCTCTAAACGCAGCACCTTATCGTAAATTGTACCTAAGCCATCCTGGAACACAATTGTCTTGAGCTTTTCCACCCGCTCGGCCAGAGGTACTTTTTGATCATCCTCAAAAAAGAAGCGGGCATCTGCGAGCCTTGCTTTAAGTACCCGCTCATTACCACGGCGAACAATATCAATATGGTCCGGACCACCGTTTCTAACCGTGATAAACAGGGGCAGTAAATTCCCGTCTTTGCCTGTTACCGGGAAATATCGCTGATGCTCACGCATCGGCGTAATAATAGCCTCAGGCGGCAGGCGAAGATATTCATCCTCAAAATTGCCGCATAGGGCTGTCGGATATTCTACAAGGTAAACGACTTCCTCTAACAGTTCTTCATCAATAGTTGCCGTTCCGCCATGGCTTACCGCCAATTCTTCAATTTGCTGTCTGATAATGCGCCGGCGCACATCCTGATCAACCATAACAAAGTTCGCCCGGAGGCAGTCACTATATTCGTTAACCGAATTTATTGAGATTTCAGCCTCGCCCAGAAAACGATGGCCCCGTGTAATCCGGCCTGCAGAAACTCCCGGCAGTGTACAGGGGATGACTTCATTGCCTAACAATGCCACTACCCAGCGAATGGGGCGGACAAAGCGCATCTCAAGGTCACCCCAGCGCATGTTTTTGGGAAAAGACAGGCTGGTTACAAGCTCAGTCAAAAAACCGGGCAGAAGCTCGGCTGCCGGACGGCCTATTTCCTGAACAATGGCGTAAATATAGCCATCCCTGACGACAAGTTCAGCCGGATCAACCCCCTGCCCCCGGGCAAAGCCTAATGCCGCCTTAGTGGGTGCACCATTTTGATCGAAGGCTATTTTAGCGGCAGGACCTTTATTTTCGCTGTTTTTATCAGTTTGACTGGCAGCAACTGTTTTAACAGTAACCGCCAGCCGGCGTGGTGTGCCAACAGCTCGGACTTCACCGTGGCTAATCCTGAGTTCGGCTAGTTTTGTAATCGCCAGCTGCTCAAGTTGAGCCAATGCCCCGGGCATAAATTTCGCCGGAATTTCTTCAGTCCCGATTTCTAACAATAAATCTTTGGTCATGGCTTATTTACCTCCTTTCAGAAGCGGATAACCCAGTTTTTCACGCTGTTCCAGGTAACCCTGTGCGCAAAGCCTGGCCAGGTTCCGTACTCTGCCGATAAATCCGGTCCGTTCACTAACGCTGATCGCGCCCCGGGCACCAAGCAGATTAAAGGTGTGGGAACACTTTAACACATAATCATACGCTGGCAGCACATAGCCCAGTTCAATCACCCGGATCGCTTCTTTTTCATACATATCAAATAATGTAAACAGTAATTCCGTGTCGGCAATTTCAAAATTATAATACGATTGTTCAACCTCGTTGCGGTGAAAAATGTCACCATAAGAAATCCCATGTATCCACTCAATATCAAATACATTCTCTTTTTCCTGGATATACATGGCCAGTCGCTCCAGGCCATAGGTAATCTCCACAGATACCGGTTTGACATCAATACTGCCTACCTGCTGAAAGTAGGTAAATTGAGTAATCTCCATACCGTCCAGCCATACTTCCCAGCCTAAACCCCAGGCACCCAGCGTCGGTGATTCCCAGTTATCCTCCACAAAGCGGATATCGTGTTTGGCCGGATCAATCCCCAGCTTAGCCAAGCTGGCCAGATACAGTTCCTGAATATTGGGAGGTGACGGTTTCATAATCACCTGATATTGGTGATGTTGGAACAGGCGGTTGGGATTATCGCCATACCTGCCGTCAGCCGGACGGCGTGAAGGCTCAATATAGGCCACATTCCACGGCTCTGGCCCCAGGGCCCGTAAAAAGGTAGCCGGATTCATTGTGCCTGCCCCTTTCTCCACATCATAAGGCTGTTGGATTATACAATTTTGCTGTGCCCAAAAATTTTGCAGTGTCAGGATTATCTCCTGGAATGTCATAAAAGTTGACCTCCTAGTTAAAAATAAAAACATCTCGTCCAGTAACTTATTGGTAAGTTACAGGGACGAGATGCTGTTCCCGCGGTTCCACCCTGATTGGCCGTTAGCAACGACCCGCCTTAATGTATTACAGGTTTTACTCTGCCCAGACTGATTCCGGTTAGCATCAGCCTGACATTTCCTCCTGCAGCTTGGGAAGGCCTTTCACCTTTGATTACCAGGCTTCCACCATCCCCGGTTCGCTGTGCTGAAGGTTACTTATTCCCGCATTGCCTTACTTAATAGTTCCAGTTAATAGTACTATTAACTATAGTATCCAATGCTCAAAATTTTATCATGGAAGCACAGGAAAATCAAGGGGCTCCGCTTGCTATTTACTAAGATTTAACTGTCATTCGCCTATTCAACAGCTGACGTGAACACTCCGGACAATAGTCATGCGTCAATTCTGCCTCAGAATGTTCTCGTATATATTTGGAGATAGTGACCCATTCCCCTTTCTCATCACGAATATTATGACAGGATGAGCAAATGGGAATAAGCCCGGAAAGTTCAGTAATTAGAGATATATCTTCAATAATCAGAATCGCTAGTTTGTATTGTTTGTACACAAGTGGCGCGGCTGTTACCTGTAAGATAAATTCTGTTAGCTCATCATCTCTGCCGGTCACAAATTTACCTTTTTGCCGGGAAACGGTTTGCCCTTTAATTGCTAACAAGGCATTGGCCCTAAGCAGGCAGTTTTCACAGCTGGCAGAAGAACCACAGCCATTTCTGGCATTAACACAATGCAGTATTTCCCCACCGCGGCGAAGAGGTTCTTCGGTACATGGTGTAACACAAAACATTCTGCTTCCTTCCGGGTTAATCGCATGAACATAGCCATCTGCATCAGCCAGAATGATTCCGGCGGGAATGATTTGAAACAAGGTTTTAAAAAACTCATTATCTTCCAATAAGCCGAGCATTACACACATCCTTCCTTGTAACTATTATTACAATATTTTCAACATTTTGACCTTTTTTTCCTCCCTTCCCGGCGACCATGAATCACTTAAAAATTGCAATTCGTGTGAGAGGATTCTTTCCGGTGAGGCGGAGAAGCCGCGTGCCACCTGTCCCTTAAAGAAAAAAACCACTTATTGAATTTCTCAATGAGTGGTTTTTCCCTGTGTAACCCGCCCGTTTAGGCCTAATATATATCCCGCGGAAATTTGTCCATCTCTGCTTCCGGTTCATCCGGTTTGGCATCAGCCTGCTCCGCATCCTGCCTCACTACTTCGATCGTGCAACGCTTGAAGACTGCCACCAGTACGCCCAACGCAGCAAGCTGCGGCAATACGACTGCACCGATGGCCCCCAATGCTACCGGTATTTCCGCCAGTACCCGCCCATCATGCTTAATACGGATCTTATTGACATTGCCTTCGCGAATAAGCTCTTTCACTTTGTCAATGACTTCAGTCGAGCGCACCGAAAATTCTTCTGTCCAGTTGGTTTTATTGCTATCCTCAAGCTCAATAAGAGTTTCAAGCACATTGCCGGCATTGCGCTCTAAAGCGGCCTTTGCCTCCCGGTAAGAAACCCCTGTACGTTCACGGACCATATCAATTTTCTCTAGTGTAATCTCCATTTTGTATAACCCCCAATAGTTTTGGGTTAGCTTCCCCAGAGTACACAGCAGCTATTCGCTATAAATTATTAATTTTATTGATAAAGTCCAAAGATTTTAACGGCCGTTCCAACTGGTATTTAACAAAACCATATAATAGCCGTTCAGCGCTGGCCAGTATTTTAGCAGTAATGGCAAACTCTCCCGGCTGAGCTAAATCCATCGCTAACAACCTGGCTAAAAAGTCCTTGTCAGCATGCTCAAAGGCCGGGCTGCCGTCAGGGGTGCATGTCCTGCAAACGCCACCGCCATCAGGATAACTAAAATAGGCAGGCAAAATCAACTCCTGACCGCAGCGAACACAATGTGCATATTCAGGCTGGAATCCGGCAAACACCAGTAAATGCCAGGAGCCAGCCAATGTGGCAATACGGGGATTACGGGCTGATAGCAGGTGGAATATGGCCAACAGTGTATCAAACACTTCCGGTTCTGCCTGGCGTTCCGGCCATAGCCCGGTTGTCAGTTCGGCAATAAAGTTGGCATAGGCTAATCGGGTTAAATCTTCGCGAATGTGACGGTGTGAATTTTGCAGTTCACATTGCCTGATTGTATCCAGACCTTTACCGCCTGTGGCCAGGGACAGATTCAAATGGGAGAAAGGCTGTAACCCTCCACTGAGGCGGTTGCGCGGCTGACGGGCGCCATAGGCCATAGCGGTAACAATTCCATATTCACGTGAAAATAAAGTGACCATTCTGTCAGCAGCCCCCCAATCGCGCGCCGCCAACAGAATGGCTTCCGTTTGATACTCTACTGCCATCTGACCTCACGTAACTCACGTAATAAGTTATTCCAATGATATTCAGGTACTGCTAATAGCTCCACAGGTTCATCACCAGCTGCTTCAGGCTGGCTGGTATCGGGATTTAGGCAGGCTCGATAGGTAAGGTAAGCATCGATATTACCGGTACTGAAAAAAATCTCCCACATTGTTTCCCGTAATAACACTCGACATCATCCCTTCACTCTTGTATTAACAGGCAGGCTCAGCCACAACGTATTTAATTTGACTCTAACCCTTCTTCTATTGCCAAGGCAACAAGTGGCACAGCCTTGACCCTTACAATCCTAAAACCATTTACCCGAAGTACCTCAAATGAATAGTCGCCAATACTTACCTTGTCACTGGTTTCCGGACGGCGGCCTAACATACCAAAAATATAACCGCCCAGCGTATCCTCATCATGATCTTCCAGACGGATATTCAGAAGTTCGGTCACATCATCCAAAAGAACCCGGCCATCAAACTCATAACTCCCGTCAGCCAGGCGCTGGATTTCGATATCTTCAACCGCATCATGTTCATCCTGGATATCGCCGACAATTTCCTCCAGTACATCCTCAAGCGCGACCAAACCGGCAGTCCCGCCATATTCATCGGCAACAACAGCCAAGTGGGTGCGTTTTCGCCGCATAACCTGTAAAAGGTGGGCAACAGACATTCCTTCCGGTACTACTAATATCTCCCGAACGACTGATGTTAAATCACGTTCGTTATGGGAAATCATGTCTAAATCCATCAGGTCACGAATGTGAATCATGCCGATAATGTGGTCCTTATCCTCGACACATAAAGGATAACGGGTATGTCCGGTCTCTCTCACAATTTTCATATTTTCATCAAAAGTATCGTCAGCAAACAAACAAATCATATCCTGACGGGGCAGCATAATTTCTCTTGCCAGCCGGTCAGCAAAGTCAAACACATTGTCTATAAGCTCACTTTCCATCTGATTAAGCACACCGCCGCGGTGACTGGCACTCACAATCATTCTTAACTCTTCTTCCGAATGAGTGAGATCAGCTGCATTGACATTTTTCATCCCGAGTATGCTTAATATGGATCTGGCCGTACGGTTAAGCAATAAAATAACCGGATAGCCAAGCTTATGAAAAATATACAATGGCCCCACACAGGCCAGTGCCACCTGCTCAGCACGCTGAACGGCCACTGATTTTGGCACAAGTTCACCGAGTACAATATGGAAAAAAATTATAACAATAAAGCCTATTGTCATACTTACAGCGGTAATCAGCCACTCCGAAAGCGGCAGATAGGTAAGCAGAACAGGCTCTAATAACGCTGAGATTGCTGGCTCGCCTAACCAGCCAAGCGCAAGGGAGGCTACAGTAATGCCCAGTTGGGTTGCCCCCAGGTAGGTATCGAAAGAAGCGACTACTTTTAGTGCCAGCCTGGCATTGCCATTACCCTGCTGAGCCAGCTCTTCCAGTCTGGTCTTCCGGATTTTGACTAGTGAAAACTCGGCCAACACAAAAAAGCCATTGAGCAAAACCAGGAAAATGGCAGCCCCCAGTTTAACAAAACTGAATGAAGGCGAATCGATAACGCATCTCTCCCTAGTTATTGGAATCATTACAGCGGGGCATAATAGCGCCGGCTGTAATAACATATTGCAGTGCACTTTCGCTTGTTACATCTAAAGGTATTATATCCCGCCGCGGTACGATTATATTAAAGCCGGAGGTTAGGTTCAAGCTCATGGGAACAAATACGCAAACATGCTCTTCGGAAAATTTAGCAGCCAGCGGTGCTGATAATTCCGGCATAACAAACCCAAGCGCCTTCACCTCAGGATGGGGATAAGGAACCAGCACTGCGTTTTCCAGTAGTTTTTGTGACTCAAATACAGCGGTCGATATTTGTTTGACACTAGTATAAATAAATTTGACTACAGGTATAGAACCTACTACCTGCTCACAATAACCAATTACTTTTTTTGAGATCCAGTGCGAGGATAACCAGCCGATAAACACAATTAAAAACAAAACAACTGCCAGTGCTAACCCGGGGAAATGAACCGGGAGATATTGCCCCAGTAACCGCTCTGTAATTGCAAAGATGTACATGACTACAACTGCCGTAAGCGCAATTGGCACAATGACAATGAGACCATTTACAAAATACTTATAAAACCACTTCATTAATTCAAATTCACCTCTCCTTACAAATGATACCATTAAGCAGCGCTTTGGTCAATAAATAAGAAAAGACTTGGCTTGTACCAAGTCCTGCTTACTATTAATCAAAACCATGACTTTTTAATACATTGGCGCGGTTACGCCAATCCTTTTTGACTTTGACCCAGAGATCCAGATACACTTTCGACCCCAGAAGGTTTTCAATATCAGCCCGGGCCAGCCGGCCTATATCTTTAAGCAGATGCCCGCCGGCACCAATAACGATGCCTTTCTGCGAATCACGCTCCACATAAATGACCGCCCTGACGTACAGGTTCTCATTAGCTCTGGTGGCAATTTCCTCGATGTCAACAAGAATAGCGTGCGGAATCTCCTCGTTGGTCAGATGCAGCACTTTTTCCCTGATTAGTTCGGCGATAACCAGACGTTCCGGCTGATCGGTAATCATGTCTTCCGGATAATACTGTGGCCCTGGCTCGAGAAAATTCTTGATCTCAGCAATCAGCCCGGCAAAATTGGTATGATCTAAGGCCGAGATCGGCACTACAGCCGCAAATTGAAACTGGGAAGTGTATTTTTCAATAATGGCGAACAATTTGGTTTTATCAATCCGGTCAATTTTGTTTACCACAAGAATAACCGGCGGCCGGACATTGGCTAAATGGTCAAGAATATACCGCTCTCCCGGCCCCATTTCCGCAGTGACGTCAACAACAAATAAAATAACATCCACGTCCCGCAACGAACCTTCGGCTTCCTTCAGCATATATTCGCCCAGCTTATGCTTGGGCTTATGCATACCCGGGGTATCGATAAACAAAATTTGCGCGTCAGTCTGGGTAAGAACACCCATAATTTTATTTCTGGTAGTCTGTGGTTTATCAGACATGATGGCAACCTTTTGCCCGATTAAATTGTTCATTAAGGTTGACTTACCGACATTAGGCCTGCCAATTACGGCTACAAAACCTGATTTGTAGTTTTCCTTATCCAATGCTTGTCACCGTCTTTTCTCAAAATCACTTTTATTAAAACTATAAGGTAATAGATCTTCTATTGTATAAATTCGCTGATGACCTTGCAGATTCACTAAAATAATCTTTTCTATATGGAACTCCGCCATTACCTGCCGGCAGGCACCACACGGCGATACCGGTTCCGGTGTATCGGCAGCGACAGCAATGGCCGCAATGCCTGTTTCGCCTTCCGCTATAGCGTTGAAAATAGCAGTGCGTTCAGCACAGTTTGATAAGCCATATGAGGCATTTTCGATATTGCAGCCGCTATAAATCCGGCCGCTTGTCCCCAGCACAGCCGCGCCTACTTTGAATTTGGAATAAGGGGCATAGGCTTTCTCCCGGGCCAGTAAAGCACGATTAATCAGTTCGTCCATTAGATTCCCCACCTATTTCAGCAATTTCCCCCCGAATAAAACAACCCCAACCCCCAGAGCCGCAATAGCCTGTACTAACACGGCTCCGGCCGCAACATCTTTAGCGGCCTTGGCCAAAGGATGAAATTCAGGTGAAATTTTATTAATGACAGTCTCAATGGCGGTATTAACCATTTCGGCAGTAATGACACCGGCAATTGTCAGCAATAAAACAGCCTGCTCCAGCATGCTGAAATCCAGCCGCCACGCTAAGGCCACGGCCACGAGGGCAGCAATCAGATGAAATTGCATATGGCGTTCCCGGCAGACACAGTAAATAATACCAGCCACGGCATATTTAAAGCCAGATAGTATCCGCATATATCCTGACCATCAGTGATCCCGGGTAATGCCCATAAGAGTCAGCACGTGCTCTTCTTCCTGCCTCATCTCCACTTGATCTGCCGGTATCTCGTGGTCATATCCCAGCAGGTGCAGCATACCATGAATTGTCAGATAGGCCAATTCCCGTTCCAGGCTGTGTCCGAATTCGTCTGCCTGCCGGGCAGCCGTGTCCAGGGAGATAATGATATCGCCAAGTAAAATTTCAAGATCTGCCGGCGATTGGGCAACTTCCGGTTCATGCTCACCGGCACACTGCTCATTCATAGCAAACGACAATACATCAGTAGGCGTATCTTTACCCCGATACTGGCGATTAAGCCCTTGAATATAAGCATCATCCGCCAATACTACACTAACC